>JAUUZS010000062.1 GCA_030589835.1 Cyclobacteriaceae bacterium | reverse complement strand
CCTTGACTTTTTTGCTTCGTTTTTGTGTCAAGACAAAAATGAAGAGCCCGTCCGGCTTGAGGACAACCACGAAAATTGATGAGTTTTTCAGCAGGCCCTATTTACCAATCCTTTCAATCTTAACTCAATCTTAACTCAATCTCTTATCAACCTTCATTCAATCCCTTCAATCTTTTTTCTTCTCTTTCTTTTGCTCGTAGTCGATCCCCAAATCGTTGGTCCTTACCGCTTTCAATTTGGCTTTTAATTTTATTTTGAAATCCTCAACTACCCCGGCATATTTTGGGTATCCGGCCAGGTTGGTAAATTGCCTGGGGTCGTTGTTCATATCGAATAATTCGATGCCCAGGCTGGCATCTTCGTTATACTGGATGTAGGCCCAATTTTCATCCCTGAGAAGAAATGTCTTTCCACCCTGAGTAACCGAAAATGCCACATCCCTTACCTTGTGATTCGGATCATCAAGTGTTTTGACCAGACTTTTCCCTTGTAAGTGTTCAGAAACTTGAAGCCCTGCCAATTCGGCTACGGTAGGATACAAATCGAGGAGTTCGGCAAATGAGCTGCAAACTGCCGGCTTTTTGCCCGGGACTTTAATGATCAATGGAGTGCGGGCAGATTCTTCATGCAAACTTACCTTCATCCAAAAGCTGTGCTCGCCAAGATGAAAGCCGTGATCAGAGGTGAAAATGACAATGGTATTATCTTCCAAACCTTCCTCCTTGAGGGTGCTAAGTACTTTCCCAACCTGGGCATCCATGTAGGAAACAGAGGCATAGTAAGCCGCAACTGCTTTTCGTTCTTGCTCGGCGTTCATTTTTCCGTTTACACTGGTTACATAGTTGATGCCTTTTTTCGGAATGTCATCCCAATCGCCTACTACCTTTACAGGCATGATGACTTCATCGTGCGGATAAGGTTCAAAATAGGAACTTGGCGCTACAAAAGGAACGTGAGGACGTACAAAACCAACTGCCAAAAAGAAGGGCTCATCTTTATGTTCACGGATCAGCTCGCACGCTTTTTTAGCAGTCTTCCCATCAGAATGTACCATATCATCTCCATCCGCTTTTACGATGGTCATCACATTGCCACCTTTGATAGGCAGGGTGCCATCGGGATTTCCTTGTACCAACTCGCCATCTCCCGGGGCTTTCCATTCAGGCCCCTGGCTGTTAAAGCGCTCGGTCCAGGAAGCCTCATCATCTGTTCCGTTGGAACCCTCTTCGATGTGAATGGGCACACCCATATGAAAAATTTTGCTCACACGGGCGGTATAATATCCATTATCTTTAAATATCTGAGACCATGTTAAGCGGTCTGGGCCAATATTTTCTCGACCACTTACATAACCAAAAGTCGTGGTAGCATTGGGATAATACCCCGACATAAAAGACGCCCGTGAAGGTCCACAAACAGGATATTGGCAATACGCCCTGGTATAACGCACTCCCTCTGAAGCCAGTTTGTCAATATTAGGAGTGCTACAGGCCTTATTTTCATAGGAAGAAACTCCGGTAGCCGTTAAGTCGTCAGCGATAATGAATAAGACATTAAGCTTTTTTGGCGCCCGATTGCAAGCGGTACTTGCCAGGATGAATAAAAAAATAATACGTATGGTTTTCATTTTTTTAGGGACCGCTCATAGTCCTACTTATTGTACACTGTGTTTATCCTAATAGTTTTTTCACTTCCTTATGTAATATTGGCAGAGGCTTGCTAATTATCAACCATAAAATATCTGCTGTTACAGTATCATATCCATGAATTATTCTATTTCGTGTATCTACTATCTTTCTAGAATCAGCGATTGAAATATTTGGGTCAAGTTTCAGAATACGGTTCAATGCTTCTCCAATAATCTCCAAATTACGCTCTACTGCCTTTCTTGTCTTTAAATCCTTTTCAAACAAAAAGAAATCTCTCTTTTCAGGCAGAAACTCATAAATTTCATCTATCGACCTATCGATATCCTCTAAATAGGTGAGTATCTCAGGCTTCATAGAGTTTCAATTTGGAATTGTCAATACTTTGTATCAAGTGAGCATTTTTTATCCCCCTTTGCTCTAGAAGATCAATAGGCTTTTTAAATAAATCCTGAAGTTTGAATTTTAGATCAAAATAGTTCTCGGCATAATCTATAGGATCACTTGATATTATGTCGACCAAAAAATCCACATCACTATCTGGACTAAAGTTTTCCGTAAGCACAGATCCGAAGGCATATAGTGTTCTAACATTATGCTCTCTACACAATCCGTTTATCTCATTTATATATCGATCTAAAAACATCTTTTTATTTTTATCCAAATATACAAAATCATACTATATTAATATTTTATGGAAGTTTTTCGTGCATTGCGTACAGTTATTTAATAATCAGACTAAATTCATCGATTTAATTCGGCAGTAGTTCTGTTATTATTTTAGGACAGCCTTTCCACTTGCCATGTGGATTTTGATCATTGGCACATCATTTTTAGTTTTAAAACTTTATACCGGGTTTAATTCTTATTCATACCGCAACGAATCAGCAGGGTTTTTTCGTGCTACTGAAATGGATTGCCAAAAGACTGTCGCCAAGGCAATGATCAAAATTAATAGTCCGGTTCCTATAAAAACAAAAGGTGATAGCGGAACTTTTACTGCAAAAATGTTCAGCATCGCCTGAAGTGCCAGGTAGGCAAGAGGCAAGGCAATGACATTAGCAATTAATACCAGTTTAATAAATCCCTGTGACAACAGGATAGTGATTTTTGAAACAGAAGCCCCGAACACCTTTCGTATTCCTATTTCCTTTGTTTTTTTCTCTACCGTAAATAAGGCCAGGCCAAACATCCCCAGGCATGAAATGAAAATGCCAAACAATGAAAAATAAAACAATATGGGAATCAACTGTTCAGATGCCGTCATGAATGGATATTTATAATCTGATAGCGCATAATGCTCAAACGGATAATCAGGGTTATGTTTTTTAATGATTGCCTCCAATCGGACAAGAGATGATTTATCGAACCCTTCGGTGGTCTTAATGCAAATATTGGCGTTAACGTTGCGGTATGGAATGATAATCGCTTTTGAACCAAGGTTGATTGGGAAAAATGTGAAGTTTTTTATTACGCCAATAATGGTTTTTTCCTGTTCCCTAAACCGGAACCGCTGACCAATAGGATCGCCTTCATAATTCAACATTTTTATAATTTCTTCGTTTACGATGATGCCTTCGTCGAGATCAGATTGCCGGTTTTTATCATAAAATCTTCCGCTGGAAAGCTCCAGGCCAAAAGTTTCCAGCATATCTTCGCTGGACCACATGATGCGCGCAATGGCATTTTGTTTTTCTTTTTCCTTGCCCCAGTCAATCTCACCGTGCGTTACGTAGTTGGGCAGCGCACTGGTAGAGGTCACTTGTTTCACGTACGATTCATTGAGTATTTCGGCTTTCACCTCATCAAATTTGTCCCACAACTTCCCTCTGGTATGAATATAAATCACATTTTTCTTGTTGACCCCCAAGTCTGCGGTGTCGACAAAAGACACTTGTTTGTATAGAAAAATGGTGCAAATAATAAAAAATATGGTAATTGAGAACTGGGTAACTACCAGCACCTTCCTTAGCTTGGCCCCACTGGATTTCCCTCCCTGAAAATGCTTAAGGATCAGTGAAGGTTTAAATGAAGAAAGCATAAAGGCGGGATAAAAGCCGGCCAAAATCCCAACCCCCAGGACCAGAGCAATGATAAATACCCAAAAGGACAGCGCTTGGTATGGAATGGCCAACTGGGCTTCAAATGAAGTATTGAAATAGGGGAGTATCAATTCAGTCATCAAAATTGCCAAATTCACCGCAGCCAGTGTGGTGAGCAAACTTTCGGCCAGGAATTGCCGGATCAGCTGCCCCCTTCCTGCTCCTCCTGTCTTGCGGATACCTACCTCTTTTGCCCTGTCGATTGATTTGGCTGTAGAAAGATTTACATAGTTGATGCTAGCAATAAACAAAATACTGAGGCCAATGGCACCAAATATCAGCAGGCCCCAAAAGGCATTGGTCTCACCATATAAATATACGTCACGAATATGTGAGAGGAAACGGTGCGTTTCTAGTGTTTCTTCATATTTAGAATCTAAAAATGCGTTGATATTGGCATTGATATAATCCGCTGATTTTGGATCGTCTAATATAAAATAGCTAAAAAACATGCCTCCTGCGTATCCGTCAATAGGTTTGCCCGTAAGCGCCATCACTTCAAAAGGGACTAGGTAGCTAAACTGTACACTGGAATTGCTGGGTAGATCCTTTAATATGCCTACAACAGTGAGCTCAAGACCTTCCTGAAAATATATGGTTTCCCCGATAGGATCTATTTCATTAAAATATTTATCAGACAGGGTTTCTGTGAGGTAGATAAAATTATTTTGATTGATTTCTTTTGGAGGGCCTCCTTTAATAAATGGAAAAGTAAACACCTCGAAGAAGGTAGAGTCAACCGCAGCGCCATTTTGCTCAACAAAAGAGATGGTAGTTGCTGAGCTACCCTTTCCTTCAGGGAAATACATAAGTAACATTTCCTCCAATGGGCCAATCCGTGTAAAGTTTTGAATTTGTGGATAGGCCTCTGCCATTGCCGGAGCTGTTGCCCCACCACCTTTATCAGTCGTATATTCCCTGCTATCGAAGGCAATTTCTTGCTGAAGAAGAAACAGATTGGAATAATGTTTATGAAACTGATCGGTGGTATTCGAGAAATGTACCATCAGATATAATATGATCGTACAACAAATGCCTATGGACAAACCCACAATATTGATCAGTGAAATGCCTTTTTGACGGATCAGGTTTCGGAATGCGATTTTTAAATTATATATAAACATATTTTTGAATTTTAGCTTTTAATCTTTGCGCCTTTACCATTTACCCAAATTACTCATACCTCAATGCATCCACCGGATTTTGTGAGGCTGCTTTTATAGTTTGAAATCCGATGGAGATAAATGAAATGATCAAAATACCACTCAGGGTAGTGAAAAAGATCCACCAGGATATCGAAGTCTGATATGCGAAGTTCTGCAACCATAGCTTCATGATGAATAATGAAACCGGACAGGATATGAGGAACCCTACTATTAAAAGTTTGGTGAAATCCATCGAGAGCAACTTCACAATATTAAATATGCTGGCGCCATTCACTTTTCTGATGCCGATCTCTTTTGTCTTTTGATTTGCGGTATAAGACACCAATCCCACCAATCCCATGATGGCTATGGTAATGGCAATGAAAGTCAATGATAAAACCAGCCTGCTCATTTTCTGCTCTGTTTGATACAAATTATTTACCACCTCATTGGCAAATTGAAAATTGAATGGTTCATCCGGATAGGTTTTCTTGAAAACCTGCCCTATGCTTTCTATTTGGGGGTTCAAATTGCCAGATGAAATTTTTACAGATAACGTTCCTCCGGTAGTTTCAAGATTTAATAATGGCATGATGAGCGGCCTGATGGATTGATGCTTGGATAAATAATGGAAATCCTTTGCGATGCCTACAACTTTTGCTGTTTTCACATTTCTGGTTCGATAATCTACCTGCCACATTATTTCTTTGCCAATAGGATCATCTTCCCATCCTAGCTCCTTTACAGCGGTTTCATTCAGTAGCACATACATTTGTTCCCTGTCAGCCAACTCAGGCCTAAAGCCCTCACCATTAACTATTTCAATATCATAAACCTCTGTAAATTCCGATCCGATATAGTTAATATTCATCTTCATATATTGCTCTGCAGCAGCACCCTCCCAGGTAAACATCGTCCAGTTGGTAGAATTCATCGGCAAATAATCTGAGCAATCCACTTTTTCAATTCCAGGAAGCTTCTCCAGTTCGGTTTTATACTGATATAGCTTTTGATATTGCGGATTGGCCAGGCTTAGAATAACTACCTGATCTTTATTATACCCCAAATCCTTGTTCTTAAGAAAGCTGTATTGCTTGAAGATTATCAGTGTGCCGGATATCAGTGATATGGTGATGAAGAACTGAAACAAAACCAGCCCATACCGGAAATACAACCCTTTATTTCCTTTGATCATTGCTTTGCTGGCCATGGAGAGTGGCTGAAATCCAGACAAGCTTTTAGCTGGCAATAATCCGGTTATTAAGCCAAGTCCTAAACTTATGGATATAAAAAGGGCAATAAACTGCCAGTTCTCCTGGTAATTTACATAAAGGTTTCGGTTGACAAGGGTATTAAAAATCGGGATGAACAACTCGATAAGGATAAGAGCAATAAGCATAGAGATCAAAATTGAGATGCTACTTTCACCCAATAATTGTCCAATAATATTTTTACGATTTGCGCCAATAACTTTTCTTATGCCAATTTCCTTAATTCTTGCCGCTGAGTACGCAATAGTCAGGTTGATGTAGTTGATGCCAGCGATCAATATAATAAGAATTGCAATGACCACATAGATGATATTGTTCTGGAAGCTTCCTGTTTGAGCGAATTCATCCACCACATCAGCATGTAGGTGAATATCTTTTAATGGCATCAGGTATAAGCTATTTTGAGAGTCCTCTCCCTGGTACTTTTTCAAATATTCATCCAGGTTACGATTCACCGTTTCCGGGGATGTTTTACCATCCAGCAACACATAGTTGTGGAGCCAGTTACTATCCCAGTCGTGATTGATAATTTCTTCACCAGCAATGGATACGATGGTTTCAAAAGAGATAAGTATAGAAAAGTTAAGATGCGAATTATCTGAAAGTTGTTCAACGACAGATTGAATTTCAATTTCAACACGATTGTCATGCCATATGCTTTTTCCAATAGAATTTTCAGTTCCAAAAATCCTTTTTGAGTATTCTTTAGTAATAACAGCCATGAAAGGTTGATCGAGATTGCCGTCCGGTGCCCCGTGAACCACGGGGTAAGTGAATATTTCCAGAAATGCTTTGTCTGCAAATATGATATTATCGACCGTAGTTTTGGTGCCATCTTCGATTCGTATCACTCCTGACTGTTGCCCGGTCATTCTTGTGCATTTTCTGATACCTGCAATGTCCTTGTCGATCACCAGGCTAATAGGTGGTGGCGTGCCACACAACTTTCGTGCACCATCCCCTTTCATAATTTGCTCCAGGCGATAAATATTGTCGAGTTGAACATGCTCTTTTTCATAGCTATTTTCATTTTGAATAAATAAGCTTAGGGTCATGAATACAGCTATGCCTAATGATAATCCGAATATATTTATCCAGATATATTTATTTCTTCGCAGGCGTCGTAGTGCAAGTTTTTTATGTAAGTCTATCATAATAATTTATGTTACTCATACCTCAATGCTTCTGTCGGATTTTGCTTTGAAACTTTCTGCGTATGATAGGATATCGTAAAAAAGGCAATTAGTAATACCAGCCCACCCGTGAACAGGTATTCCCATAACTCGGTTTCTGCCTTATATGCAGCGGGATCAATCGATTTAAATACAATTCCGGTAGGCCAGGATAATAATATTGCGATAATGATAAGTACTACAAATTCCCTTGCTAGCAAGCCGAATATCTGACTTGCCGATGCTCCATGAATTTTTCTGATTCCAACTTCTTTGGCCCTGGATTTTGTAGTAAATGCCACAAGGCCAAACATGCCTACTGGTGCGCTTAATATTGTGATCAAAGAAAAGAAAAGTTTTTTCGGACGCATTGTATATGACCGGTGTTGCATCATCATCGCCAAGTTACCGAATGTCAAAAAGCATGTTTGGAAAGAATTCTTTATATACATCATTGTTTTTCTCTTTTACTTCAAGAAGTTCAGCAACGGCAATTTTTATGAGATGCTTGAACATAACTTAATTTTATTCGTAATCTCGATAATAGCCAATCAGATGCCAAAAATTAAATAACAGATACTCAGTGATATATAATTTAAGGCATTTCCGATAGTGTTGGAAAATCCTACACTTTTGTTCTTAATTGAACATCTGGAAGGATTCATTATCCCCGCTTAATTAGAGTCTGTCTATAAAGTCAGTGTCTGGTTCAGAAAGTTTGCTATCAAGGCTTGCGTAGCTCGAAAAATGTGAGTTTACATTTCGTAAATGATCATTTTGAGAGCAAGCGTAACGCAGATAGCAGACTTTATGGACAGACACTAATCAGGGAAATGTTATGCACATGGGCATTTACTAAAAAATATTAAATCAAATATTTTAATTTAATTCATAAAACAGGGATATTGCAAGATGTGGGGCTTGTATAGCGAACGTACTTTTAAGATTAAAATTACGTTGCTTAATACAGCTTCCATTTTCTTTTGATAACCGTTAGATATTCTATTATAACATGAAATACAGTAATCTTTTCGTTTTTTTTACCTTGGCATTTTTTCTGTTTGGCGCACCGGTTTTTAGTCAGGCCCAATTGTCTACCGAAACCCAGATAGATCAGCCTTTGAAGAACCAGTTTCAGAAAATGTTGGATAAATCTGAGACCTATGCCGAATTTAAGGTAATAAGGAGTATAGACCTTGGCAATTATGCACAGTCCGTTCAGGATTCGCTACAGGTCAATAGAGCTGAAATTAACACGCTAAAAAATACCGTTGCTGATCAGAAAAGTCAAATATCGCAATTAAGTATAAGAATTACGGAATTAGAAGACCAGTTGTCTACAAGTGAAAAATTGAGAGAGAGTTTGTCTATTTTTGGATTGAATATTTATAAGACCACATATCAATGGATCGTCTGGCTTATTATCGCTGTACTGACCGCATTTGGTATTTTTGCCTATATAAGTTTTATCAGAAGTAATATTATTACCTCTAAAACAAATAAAAAATACAAAGATCTTGAGACGGACTTTGAAGATCATAAAAAGAAAAGCTACGAGAAACAATTAAAATTAGGTCGAGAATTGCAAACCGAGCGCAATAAAGTTGAAGAGCTGAAAGCGAGCCTAAAAGCAAAAACTAGTAGGCATCACTAGCGACCGGAGCGTCCAACCTTACAAAATAAATTGGTGTCAGGTTTTAATAATCTGACAACACGTGGAAGCAGATACTTAAGGCAACACTACCCTTTTGCTACAGTTGTCTATGGATTGTTCGTAAAATTTCAGAAAATGGGCTATTGATTTAACTTTATGGTTACCCGAAAGCTATTTGTATCAAATTAATATTGGTCACCAAAAAATACTACTTATACATGAAAAAACTACTCCTACTCACGGTAATGTTATGGTACATTTCTTCAAATGAAAGCCATGCTCAATTTAGCAAAATTCAAAGTGATGATGCTTCTCCCACTTCCATTGGTATTGTGATGTACTCCGACGATGCAGAAACCGTTTGGAATGCCATGCGTTTTGCAAATTTTTCAATAAACGAAGGCGTTACGGTATGTATTTTCCTTCTAGGAAATGGGGTTGCACTGGATTCAATGATCACAACAGATGAAAATATCAAAAAGCAAACCGATGCTTTTTTGGATGGAGGAGGAACAATCCTCGGTTGTGGCACTTGCCTGAAAAGCAGGAAAAACAATGCGCCCCAAGTTTGTGAGATATCCACCCTGAAAGACCTTTATCTATTGATTCGAAAAAATAAAATTGTACTTACCTTTTAAGTACAATATTCAGATAGTATCAAACTTATGATCAATATTTATCCTTCTCGTTAGGGTTCATGAGCTGTTTTAAATTATTGAGGCTAAACCAATCGTTTCCAAATTGCATATGCAATATCCGGATTTACTATGATAAGTTGATTGATTTCATCATCTGAAAATCCAGCGCCTTTCATCATTGGTAAATTGTAGTATAAAGTACCGTGACCGTTCGTTTACTTTTTCCCTTCTGCGGATAGCTTCTTCCATCATCCGAAAGAAGTACCTGAGTAAATATCCATGCATCTTTTACCCCGACGTACACAAGGCCCTTATCATGTATTACCTTTTGGCCAGTGTTCATAACCATGGCAATAAACCTAACCTGGACAAGCTAGAAAAGTGCCTGGAGTTTCAAGTATTTAGAATGCCTAAAGTTGAAGAATTCTTCGCAACTTTAGGCACTTTAAACTTTAGTTCACTCCAAACTTTTATCAAATTATATACGAATATTATAACTTAGATACTACAATATATTTATTCATCCCTTAGTGAATTTGCCGGATTGGCCAATGCCGCCTTGATAGATTGAAAACTTATTGTTAACCAGGCAACTATTAATGCCAGCAAACCGGCAGTGATATAGATTGTAATTCCCGGATCATCTTTAAATTCAAAATTTCGCAGCCACACCGATATACCATACCATGCCAAAGGCAATGATACTATAAATGCAATAATTACCAACAGGCTGAATTCACGTGACAATAGCACGACTATATTAGAGACTGAAGCGCCTAATGATTTCCTGATCCCTATCTCCTTTGTGCTTTGTTCGATGGTAAATGCCGAAAGTGCAAAAAGGCCAAGACAAGCAATCAAGATAGCTAATCCAGTAAAAGTGGCGAGTATTTTTCCTGTATTCTGTTCCTGTGCATACAGGGTTGCAAAATCATCATCCATAAATGAATACTGGAAAGGCTGACCTGAAGCTAATGCTTTCCATGTGGATTCAATATTGGAAATCACTTCTTTGGTATGTCCGGGATTAAACTTAAACGAAATCATTCCATTATTTTTTCCGACTATAAAGCTTAGTGCACTGATATTGTTTTTCAAAGATTCAAAATGAAAATCCCCCACAACACCAACGATCTCATATTTATCTGTTCTATTTTGATCAATTTTATTGCCTGGCAGGAAGGCAAAAGTTTCGACTATTTGCCCAATTGGATTTTCAAAACCAAATAGTTTTGCAGCAGCTTCATTGATAATGATGGCAGAAGAGTCAGAAGGAAATTCCGTGGAGAAATTTCTTCCTTGCTTAATACTCATATCAAATGTTTCGATATAATCAAAATCAACACGCCACTTTTGCATGCTCACGGTATTATCCAGGTTTTTTTCCCCTTGAGGCCAAAATCCTGTATCACTTCTATTTGAGGGGATCGGTAAAAATCCTGATACAGTGCCATTTGATACCTCAGATGATTGCATTATCTGATTTTTAAAAGCTTCGACCTGATCTCCAAGAGCGTATGCATCGTGAACAACGATTACCTGATCTTTATTGAATCCGAGGTTTTTTGATTGAATATAATTTAGCTGGTTATATACCGCTGTCGTTCCAATTATGAGAAGTATGGAAATCGTAAATTGAAAAACTACTAATGAGTTTCGAATGAAACGGCCTTTCATTCCTGATGCGACTTTACCTTGTAATACAGCCAATGGGCGAAAAGATGAAAGAAAAAAGGCAGGGTATATGCCAGAAAGGACGCCAACAAATATTGCAATAATGAGTACTGCCATCAAAAATAGCGGCTGATCAAACGGGATTGATAAGGATTTATCAGACAAATTATTGAAATAAGTAATGAAAAGTGAAGAGATGGAAAGGGCAATGATGAATGCGATCAAGCATAGAATTATGGATTCGGTAAGGAACTGTTTTATTAAGTGAATTCGATATGAACCCATCACCTTTCGGATACCAACTTCTTTGGCTCGGTCTGCAGATTTGGCTGTGGATAAATTCATAAAATTGACACATGCTAAAATCAATATAAAAAGAGCCACGGCAGAGAAAATGTACACATAAGCCATGTTTCCATTCGGTTCAAATTCTCCGGTTCGACTGGAATGGAGGTGGATACTTGTTAGGGGAGTTAATAAATACTCTACTTTGGTTCCTGACTTTTTCAGGTCTTCAAAGCTGACACCCATAATTTGCATCACCTGAGGGCCTATGTATTTGTCGAGTAAATCAGGAAACTTGGCCTCAAAATCTTTCGGATCATGGCCTTCCTTCAGGGTAATATAGGTATTGAAATTGTTGCTGAGCCAAATTGAATTTTTACTTTCATCCAAACCTTCCATCGCCATCATGATGTCGAAATGAAAATGGGAATTTTTAGGCAGGTCTTTATATACAGCGGTTATTTTGCATTCCCTGTCATTGTCAAGGGTAAGAAATTGACCTAAGGCATCTTCGCCTT
>JAUUZS010000368.1 GCA_030589835.1 Cyclobacteriaceae bacterium | reverse complement strand
TGAAGCAATTCCTATTGAACCTACAAAAGGGTGGCTGATAATTGTTGAATAATATCGTAAAGTGCATTATAAGAGATGAAATATGAATGGATTAAATAAAATTAAAAATAACCTTCCTTCAAGTTCAATAATTAAAATTCCCGGTAAAAAATTTAAAGGGGAATTTATTGCATTGATGGTGATATTAGTAACTATCTCCGCTTTTGAGATTCATAGAGAAAATTCAGAAAAACTTTCTCTTTGGTATGATCAACCGGCCACTGATTGGATGACTGAGGCGCTTCCCATTGGAAATGGCTATATGGGAGCTATGTTTTTTGGCGGGATAGAAAAGGAGCAAATTCAATTTACCGAAGGATCGCTTTGGGCCGGTGGACCTGGCGCTCATGAGGAGTATAATTTTGGCAATCGACCCGGAGCCTGGAAGCACCTGGAAGAAGTAAGGAAATTGCTTTCTGAATCAAAATTTAAAGAGGCGCATACCCTGGCTAACAAAGAACTGCGAGGCATAACGCATCAGGTAAAAGACGGCCCTATGTTTGGTGACTATGGCGCACAGGTGACCATGGGAGATTTATTTATCGAAATTGAACATGGAAACGGAGATATTGAAAACTACAGGCGTGAACTCGATATTGAAAACAGTATTGGACTCGTCACGTACGAACAGGATGGAAATCAATTTAATAGAGCATATTTTGCCAGCTATCCTGACAAAATATTGGTGTACAGGTTTGAGAGTGACAACAAGATTTCATATTCTATAAATTATGCTTCTCCCCATGAACCTGTCAATGAATTATTCAGAGATAATGTGTATTCTTTTCATGGAAAATTGAAGGATAATGGATTGGAATATGAAACGAGGATCAAGTTTGAAACGGATGGCACTATATCCTTTGCTGATGGGAAAATTAACATTCTGAATGCGAAATATGTTAATTTGTTTCATACAGCGGCGACAGGGTATATACCGAAGTATCCTGATTATATAGGCAATAACTTTAAGGCAATTATCGATAAAACATTCAAGTTGATAAATTCGATGAAATACGAACATTTATTGCTAAATCACCAGGAGGATTATCATCATCTTTTCAATAGGGTTAGTTTAGATTTAAAAGGTAACAACCAAAGCAATCAACCAACGGACCAACGATTAATAGATTCATACAATGGTACTGCAGATTTACATCTGGAACAATTGTATTTTCAGTACAACCGGTATCTGATGATCTCATCATCGCGTCCCGGCGCTATGCCCATGCACCTGCAGGGAAAATGGAACAACAGTGTAGATCCTCCCTGGGCTTGCGACTATCACATGAATATCAATCAGCAAATGCTTTACTGGCCGGCAGAGGTCACCAATCTTTCGGAATGTCATTTGCCGCTGTTTGATTATATGGAAACATTAATTGAGCCGGGAAAAGTTTCTGCTAAGGAACACTTTAATACAAGGGGCTGGGTGGTCAATACGATGAACAATGCATATGGTTACACAGCTCCCGGATGGGGATTGCCCTGGGGATATTTTCCTGGCGGTGCTGCATGGCTCTGCCAGCATTTGTGGGAGCACTATGATTTTACCAGGGATCGGCAATTTTTATCCAAAACGGCATATCCAATGATGAAAGAGGCGGCTCTGTTTTGGCTGGATTATCTGACTGAAGATGAAAATGGCTTTTTGGTCTCAGTGCCATCCTATTCCCCGGAACATGGTGGAATATCCAGAGGCGCTTCGATGGATCATCAAATGGCCTGGGATCTGTTAAATAATTGTGTGAAAGCTTGTGAGGTTTTGGGGATCAACTCCGAATTTAAAACTCAGGCTATCGAAACAAGGGATAAAATCCTTTCACCGGAAATAGGCAAATGGGGTCAATTGCAGGAATGGAAAGAAGATTTGGACGATCCCAACAATACACATCGGCACATTTCACATTTATTTGCTTTGTATCCTGGGAATCAGATATCAATGGAAAACACCCCTGATTTAGCGGAAGCGGCAAGGATCAGTCTCAATGCCAGGGGAGATGAAGGAACTGGCTGGTCTTTGGCATGGAAAGTTAATTTCTGGGCGAGACTGAAGGATGGCGATCGGGCATACAAACTGTTCAAAAGACTTTTAAAACCCACATCCACACAAGGAACCGTAATGGAAAATGGAGGAGGAACCTATCCAAATTTGCTCTGTGCACATCCGCCGTTTCAGTTGGATGGGAATATGGGAGGCAGTGCCGGTATGATGGAATTATTGGTGCAATCGCATACGGATGTAATTGAATTGTTACCTGCTTTACCATCTGCGTGGGCAAGTGGAAATATAAAAGGGCTCAAAGCCAGGGGAGGTTTTGAAATTGATCTGGATTGGAAAGAACATGAGTTATCTGAACTACAAATCAAAGGTACTCCTTTGGCAGAGGTGAAAGTGAAGTATCGAAATACTATAAAATCATTTTCTTTGGGCGAATTGGGAAGTATTAATTTGAAGAACAGTGATCTTATTCAAAACTGATATTAGAGATGCCCTAAAGATAAAATCTTAGTTTATTGGCGTTTTATAAACGTATTGAGATTGCCATCCCTCAACAACACGGAAAAATGTAAAACGTATTGCAAAGGTTTACATTCTGAAAACCGAAGTATTTTTTAATGCAAACTGATGAAAACAGATAGATATTTTAGTTATTTGGTTATGAGAAAACTACTAATTGGATTTTTAGCAATTATTGCCATTTCGGCAAATGCTCAGAAGGAGTTTAAAACTGATGGGTTGAAAATTAGTATTGATGATAAAGGCAAAATCACCAGCTTTTTCGGTGATCGGGAGTATTTGCCTTCTGGAGCCGGGAGCTACTTGATACGAATAAAAATGGAAGGCAATGACTATGTGCCAATTGCGGTTGAGTGGAAAGGTGATGTCGCTAATATTTCTTTTTTGGAAGGCATTAGTTTATCAATTCAAGGGTCTGAAAAAGATGGCTATATGAAGTTTGAGGTAGTCGATGTAAAAAATATTGCGAAGGTAGATGTGCTCTTGTGGGGCCCATTTGCAACAAGCATTGATGAAATCATTGGTGAGTATGTTGGTGTGGTTCGCAATGGTAGTTATGCCTTGGGTTTTCAGAGTTTGAATGTCAAAACTACTGGAGGGAAAATCTTAAATTCAGATGGAAGCGATCAGGCAAGGGGAACAACGGCAACAAAAGAAAGCTTTGGCTCGAGCCTTCAGGGGTATTGCGTAAATCGGGATAAGAAACGCACCTATAATATTACAAATGACCAAATACCAAATGCCGTAATACCGGCAAATTCAGAAGGAAAAATTATTGGAAGTGCCATTGCTTTATTCGGGACATCAGAGCCGAAGGTTTTGGACATGCTCGAGCAAATAGAATTGAAAGAGGGATTGCCTCATGTAACCCTCAATGGCATTTGGGTAAAACGAAGCAGAGATGCCAACAAGCCTTATTTCATCACTACATTTACGGAAAAGAATATTGACGACTGCCTCGAATATTGTGAAAAGATGGGATACAATTCATTGTATCATGCGCATCCATTTAAAAATTGGGGACATTTTGACTTAATTGAAGCGCAATTTCCAAATGGTTGGGATGGCATGAAGCAATGTGTTGAAAAAGCCAATGGCAAAGGTATTCGACTTGGAGTGCACACACTGACTAATTTTATTACCACCAGTGATCCATACGTAACTCCTGTTCCTGATAAGAACCTGATGACCTTTTGTGAAACCATTATCACTCAGGATATCGCTGCCGATGCGACTGAAATATTTATTCAGGATCCATCTGGGTACGATGTTAAAAATACCTGTCAAGCGATTCGCATTGGCGATGAAATTATTCAGTTTGGACAAGTTACTAAAGAAGCCCCGTATAAGTTGTTGAAATGCAAAAGAGGCGCTTATGGAACACAAGTAATCTCGCATGAGGCGAATTCAAAGATTGCCCGATTGGCTGATCATGGATATAAAACGCTATTTCCGAATTTCGAGTTGCAAAAAGAAATGATTGCTCGTCTGGCTGAGTTTTTTAACTATACCGGTGTTTCTCAAATGGATTTCGATGGTCATGAAGGTGGCTGGGGAACTGGCGAAGGTGATTTTGGAATGGATTATTTTAGTGATGAATTGGTAAAACTCGTAGATCATGAATTGCGAAATGGATCGTCCCGATCCAATCATTATTACTGGCATGTCAACTCCTATCTCAATTGGGGGGAGCCCTGGTACGGTGGATTTACAAAAAGTCAGGGACATTACAGGTATCAAAACCAGGCCTTGCTGAAGCGGAATTACACACCCAATATGCTAGGATGGTTTCTGCTAAACTCGACCACTACGGTACAGGAATTTGAGTATATGCTGGCGCGCTCAGCAGGGTATGATGCCGGCTATGCGCTATTCAGTGATTTAATGAAATTGACAAATAACAAGGAATTTGATGCCATAGCAAAGGCCATCAATACTTGGGAAGAAGCACGACTTGCAAGGATTTTTAATGAAAGCCAGATTGAAGAGCTAAAAAATGTCAATAATGATTTTAGCTTGACAAAGCAGAATTCTTCAACTTTTGAACTTCAGTATTATAAAAAAGAAAAATTTGAATTGCTCAATGAGATGGTCCAGCCTGGCCAGCCAAATGAGGTTTCAGTGGATTTTGAGAGTGCTGAAAGTCAAAACTTATACCTGGTGATTGGCGCAGTTGGTGAAAGTGGATCCATCAATCAGGTAACAATTGTCTATAACGGGTACGAGACCATTACCCTGGATGTTGAATTGAAACCCAATTATGCCATTACGTATCGGGGAGATAATATGATAATTATTTATGATGAAAAAGGACGCGTCAAGAAAATAGAGGAATTAGAAATAGACGGGATTGGCATGGATAAAGGTTCCAATAATCTTCGCATCAGTGCAGAATTTAGTGATGGCGCAGATCTTAAGCTGGAGGGATATGTGCGTTTAAACGATAAGGTAGAAACAATTAATATCGAT
>JAUUZS010000109.1 GCA_030589835.1 Cyclobacteriaceae bacterium | reverse complement strand
TATCAGGAGTTTCATCAAAAAGAAAAAACTCGAACTCAGCTGAGGCCGTTGCAGAAAATCCTAATTTAGTTAAGCGGGCTAATACTTTTTTTAGAATAGATCTCGGACAAACAGTAGCAGCATCATCTCCTGAAAAGTCAGCCAAAAAAAGAATAGACTGCTCGTCTTCAGTTGGAAGCATTCTGCCGCTATTGGGGTCGATCTGTGCCCACGCATCAGGAAAAGCAGTTTGCCAACCGGTGTATGAATCTTTTTCGTACAGCACATCATTTGAATCCCAGCCAAATATGACATCACAAAATCCAAAACCTTTTTCAAGAGCAGATAAAAACTTCTTCTTCTGCACATATTTTCCGCGCAGCACTCCGTCAATATCCGTTATGGCAAGTTTTATATTTTGGATCTGATTTTCTTCGATAAACTGTTTTGCACTTTGAATGTCCATGTGTATTCTATTCTTTATTGTAAAATTATTGAAACCCGAAGCCCCAGCACCTAGCACCCAGTCCCTAGTACCCAGCACCCAGTTCTCAAACCTCTTCTTTTTGGCTCATAGCAAACTCTTCTTCCGGGGACAAAATTAAGCGATGTCGGCCATGTAATCCAAAGTAAATCAATCCTATAATTAAATATGCTATTGCACTAAATACAGCAACCCGATACGATACATCCTGCAATTGATAGTATATGGTGACCAGGGCAATTAAGATGGTGATCCAAGCCCCGGTTTTTCCGAATGGACTGACATAGGGACGGTTCAAATTCGGTCGTCTGATTCGTAATAAAATAAATGATGCACTCTGAAGTACATAAGAAAGCATAGCGCTAAATACCGCCATATTCAATAATGCTCCACCAATAAAGATTCCGCTTTGTTCGGTTCCGGCCAAAAATCGCGTTAGCATTAAAACCGCAAAACCTATAACCGATCCGGTAATTAAGGCCGTGTAAGGAGTTTTTCGTTTGCTATGCGTAATGGATAAGGATATCGGAAAATAACCTGCTCTTGACAATGAGTAGATTTGCCTTCCAAATGCAAAAATAATGGTATGAAAAGAGGCAATCAGGCCAATAACAGCTACAAGGGTTAAGCCTTTGGCAATACTCGTTCCATATAAAAATTTAAAGCCATCCAGCAAAGGCTCACCGGATTGTGAAAGGGCATAAGCCCCTAGTGGTATCGATGAATTCAGCCACAAAATCATAAAGGCGGAGATGATCAGGGTGATCATTCCATACGTCAGTCCTTTGGGCATATCTTTTTTAGGATCCACGGACTCTTCAGCAGCAAGAGGTAATTGCTCGATCGCCAAAAATAACCACACCGCAAATGGCATAGCACCCAGAATGCCGGCAATTCCCATCGGAAGAAATTTGCCATGTCCACCACTTAACAGCTCGGCTTTTCCATTGATACCCGCTTTTATATTTAATGCATTAGTTGCAAAATCTAAATTACCAATAGATGAAATCCAAAAAACCACCAAACAAAGCAATGCCAAAATAGTGATTACCACCGTAAGCCGGAATGATAACTCGACTCCGACAATATTTAGAATAGTAAAGAACGCATAAAAGCCAAACCACCAGTAGGGGAGGCTTTCGGGGCCTGTTTCGAATATGCCACTCATATAGGAACTGATAAAAAACACGATAACTGCCGGAGTTAGTACGAACTCCATATTTTCTACCAATCCTGTAAAAAAACCACCCCATGGCCCCATCGATGAACGTGCAAAGGAATACGCTCCGCCGGTATGCGGTAATGCCGGTGACATTTCTGCCACACTTTGTGTTAAACCGATATACATAATGGCGATGATGATGGTGGCTAAAAACATACCTCCCCAACCACCTGATGCCAGGCCAAGGTTCCATCCGGAAAAATGTCCTGATATTACAGCACCCACCCCAAGGGCCCAAAGTGACCAAACCCCAGCATGGCGTTTCAATTCCCGGGATTCAAAATATGATTTGTCCTTCTTTTGATAGGATATGCCTTTTAGCTTGCTATTCATAGGTAAATAGTTGTTCCATTATAAAGTAAAGTTACGCATCCAGATTGAGCGGATAGATCTAGTTTTTTCTACAACTTAAATGGCTAATATAATGGATGCAAAGGAGTGTTCCAAGGGTCTCGCCATCTGCAAGCTTAACTTGATACTAGTGCGGTCAGGTGTTTCCACCTGACAAAAACATTCCCGGCAGTGACCCTTTCTGACTCAGTTTTTATACCGAATAGGAATAGCCGACAGTACATGAATAGCTATGCATTGTGCATGGAAGCATACAACTTAGCGGCTGGAGATAATAGATTTTATATAGGACTCTGGAGTCAAAACACCGATCTCGCTTTTGCTAAAGTCTTTTAAATTTCGGGTCAGAATCACATCTATTTCACCATTTTTTACGGCAGCAAAATTTTGAAGGCTGTCCTCAAAATCTTTAAACCCTGAATTCAGGGCGTTGCTTACCACTTCTTTATCCATCATTAAAACATCCGTAATGACAAGTAATTGCTTAAGATTATTGATCACCTTATTGTGTCTTGCAGTTTGCCTTAAAAGGTAATATACATTACTACAGATTACCGGTGTGATAAATCCTTTTATTTGATCGGTTTCACATAATCCAATTACTTGAGAAGAATACTGAGCAAATGGTTTTCTATCAAAGAAGAAATCTAGAATTACATCCGTATCGATTAAAACTTTATCCATACTATAAATACTTATCTGATAATCCTTTTACTAACTCCTTTTTATAATCAAAATCTTTAGGGGCTTTAAAGGAACCTTTTAATGATGATACAATTGGAGTTGAATCAATTACTGTTATTTTCTCATCTTTAATAATTACTTTAAGATAATTTTCAACAATATCTGATAGACTTCTTCCTTTTCCTTTGGCATATTTTTTTGCTTTTTCAATTAAAGACTGCTCAATTGTCAATGTCAGTTTAGTATTCATAACACGTCTGTTTGTTTTTCGATATACACGTGCAAAGTTACGAAATGTTTTGGTATGCGTGCAAATTATTTTTCAATCACACGTATTATACTCCTTCGGATGCCTACCGCCAAAGGTCAGGTATGTGATGTGTTGAGAATAAAGGCAAACGCAATATATTCGTGATTAGGAAAAGTAATATTGGGATAATTTAGAAAATAAGACTACAGAGCAAGAATTGGTAGAACCTTCCTGGTGCTTTCACTTGGGAACACCTGACATTCTAATCTCATTCGTAATCCTTTCTGGCTCAGTTCCTACGATTAGCTTATTTTGATTCCAAATATTTAATTAATTGAATTATACTTTCCTGATTGTAGTATTTTGTCCCATGCTTTTTTACATAAGCCTTGAAATCATCCTTCTTGTCTTTATATAATTTTTTCAATTCCCACATGCTTATGAACCTATTTAATTGCCCGTTTTTCTTAAACCAATAATGGGTAAAAGGAGCTGTTTCATATCCATCGGGCAATTTCAATTGGTAACTATCACTATGCGAGGTAATCGACGAACCTGTGTCGATAGCTCCAGCTCTACTTACTCCACCGTATCCTGATGACTTACCCTGATCCTTAATCTTGCACTTGTATTCAACAAATAAATCCCATTTTGAATGAAATAGCAATTCAACAAATTTACCATTCAGCATTACAAATTTTCTATCCTCCATAAATACTGTATCTATACGCGATAAATCTTCCTTAGCAATGGCTAATTTTTGGCCTCTTCTTTCTATAATTAATTCTTCAGTCAACGAATTGTAATTTAGAATAGAGGTTTTCTTTTTCCCATTCTTCAGCAAAACCACTGCTGTCTCAAATTCCGGAAAAATATAGTGGTTCGTTTCCACTTGCTTCGCTTGCGATGACGATGAAATAAACATCGTGCAAAAAATTAAAATCCAACACATGTGTTTCATAGATAATAATTTAAAAGTGTTTCCCATTTAAGTCGCGAACCTAAAAAGTATAATATGTCTTTTAGCATAGTTAGAGTCTGTCCATAAAGTCATCGAATTGAAATATTCATCTTTTTGCGCCTTTTTGCCTTTCTCAACTTGCCTAATACCCAGGCATTTGCTGATTCAGAAAACCAAAAATCCATCAAAAATCTAAACCTTGCAAAAATCAAGCACTTTATGGACAGACTCTAGTTAACTATAATATTTCAACGAAATTATTCTATTTACTGAAATAGGCAAAATGCTGAATATCAATTCTTTGTGCCCTAAGTGGGTAATCCAATTAGACAATTACTTTTTGAATAAACAAAACCCCGGAAAATTCCAGGGCCTTATCAGTTATTATGATGGATCTTTTATTCTTTCGTGGTGATAATGATTGCACCATTTTTAGCTTTTTGGCCATATTTACTGACGGCAGTCGCCCCTTTTAAAATGCTTATTTGATTTATTCCACCATCAGGATTAGTCTCCATTTTCTTCATTTGTTCATATGTAATTTCTTTTCCATCTAAAATTACCATTGGGTTTTCGTCATCAGTTGATAAGGAATCACTGAGTGGTTCATAGGTTGTCGGCAAAACGTGTATATGTCTATTAGTTAAAATTATTTTATAATAATCTTCCTTAGTTATCTTGATAATTTCAGTGCTAAAACCCCTTGCAGCAACAACTAATTCAAGCTTATCCCAAGGTCTTGTTTTTACATTCATTTCAAATTTTCCATTGGGATCAGTAAATGTGCCTTCCTGAGTGCCTACCACAGATACGCTTGCTCCAGGAATCGCCCATCCGCCTTTATGAAGAACTACTCCATTAAGCGTTCGGGTTTCACTATTTTGTTTTTTCTTTAATGGTACCCCAAAAGGTACCGGCAAGATCATTCTCACATCGACTGCCCTTCCCCGTTGTTTTCCAACATTCCATTTGGGGCCATTTTTGATGACTCGAACAGCCTCTTCATCGCATCCATATCCGAGGCCTTTTACTACTTTTACTTCGCGAAGGGTCCCGTCCTTTTGTACAATAAATTGAACGAATACCCTCCCTTTTATTTCATTGTTTATTGCATCCTCCGGATAAATGAGATTTGATTTGATGACTTGGTAATACGAATCCATGTCTTCTGTAGTTGGAGTTGGCTGATCTTCGACGATAGTAAACACTTCTTTAATTGGCGTATCAGTTGAATCCTCATCTGAAGTACTCTTAGTTGTTCCTCCGAAGGTAACCGGCAAAATCATTCGCACATCTACTTTTGTTCCGTTTTGTTCTCCAGGAGTCCATTTTGGTCCATTGGCGACAATCCGAACTGCCTCTTCATCGCATCCATATCCGAGGCCTTTTACGGCTACTACTTCACGAAGTTTTCCATCTTTTTGTACGATAAACTGAACGAATACCTTCCCTTTTATCCCATTATTTTTTGCATCTTCCGGATAGTTGAGTTCTTTGTTAATTACTTCATAATAAGAAACGATGCTTCCGGTTGGCGGAATTGGTTGATCTTCGACAATACTGTATACCTTATTTACTGAGTTATCGCTTGTGTTTGGGTGGTCATTGAGAATCACTTCTTCTATGAATTCTTGTGTTGAATCCATTTGCTCAGTATTAGCAATAATTGTATATATAGCCTCACTTGGTGTACTGTCAATTGATGGCGGCGTATTCAATTCCATATCATCTGTTGCATCTGTAACAATTTGAGGAAGGATATCTGTTACTTCTTTTCGTATATCCAGGTTTTCTATTTTCAGGGAAAATGAAAGAAACAGGATTCCTATAAGCGGAAGCAATAGCAATAATTTAACCATACCTATTTTAGTGCTTTTTTGCTGATTCATCATGATGATTCTTTTTTTGAGGTTAGATTTAGAAAATTCTGACCTTAACAGCTTATTTGTTGCGTTCCTGGAATGCTGTATAATGGCCAGTTGGTAGTCCTGAGTATTGTATAAAGTATGCGCAACTTTCTGGTCTGCCAGGTATTCGAGGTTTTGCAACGATTCTTTTCCAAATAACCAGGCGAAGGGATTAAACCACTGGATGGTTTTCATTAGCTCCATAAGCAATACATCCAGCGAATGGTAATGATCGGAATGGGCTTGCTCATGGGCCAGAATATATTTCATGGCCTTTGATTGATAATGGTGTGCATTGATCACAATGATTTTGAAAAATGAGAATGACTGAACTTTGCCATTCGTAATTTTGAAAGCTTGTCCTTCGGGACTAACAGTAGTTTCCTTTAGGATTTTACCAATATTGAGGAAGCTAAAAAGTATTCTAATCAACATATAAGTACTTCCTGTTGCCCAAAACAGGGATATCCAAAACCATGGATCTGTTTTTTCTGGCTGGGCGACCACAGGTACATAGGAAATCAATTGTGATGGAAGAATAGTGATGTATTCGACAGGAATTTCCTCGGCGCTGATACTAAGCTGGATATGCAGTGCAGGCAATACAAATGCCATGATGCCTGCACATATGAAAAAGAGCCTTTTGAAGTGAAAATTTGCTTCCTTTCTAAGGATTAGCCAATAAAACAAATAGAACAACGCCAGGCAACACGCCACTTCGAATTGATAGATGATGAGGTCTTTCATGATTTTTTGCTTTTTATCAGTTCGATCAATTCATCGAGGTCTTCCTTGCTCAGATTCTGTTCCTCAATAAAAAGGGAAACCGTTTGTTTATATGAATTGTCAAAATAATCCTTCACCACATCTTTAATAAATGTTTTGCGATAAGCTTGCTTGGCGATGAGTGGAAAATATTGATGTGTATTGCCATATGCCTTATGGCCTACAAATCCTTTTTCTTCCAGTAACCTGACAAGAGAAGATAAGGTGTTGTAATGTGGCTTTGGATTCGGATATAATTCTATAATGTCCTTTACAAAACCTTCTTTGATCTGCCAAAGAATCTTCATTACCTCTTCTTCTTTTCGTGTGAGTTTATTCATCGTCTAGTCGCTTAAGTTTTAATGATTAAGTAAATATAAAACGGATTAATCAGTTATGCAACTATAAATGCAGGTAAATAACGGAAAAAACAGTTATTTATTTTTTGACGGAATTATATTGAACGCTTTATATTGGTTTCTCAAACCTATTTGTTGATTTTTGTTTTCTGATATAATGTTGATTTTATGGTTTTTGAATTTCTATAACATCTTGTATATTAATTTATTATAAACTGAATGTGATTAATAATTTCACTTTTAAAATTTTGTAGAAGACGAAAAGGATGTTCCCAAAGAAGATATTATCTATGATAGCAAACGAAATATAAAAATATGGCCGCACTGGATTACGGAGTAATTTTACTTTATTTTATGGTGGTTATCGCTTTGGGCTTGTGGTATCAGCGGCGCGCCTCAAAAAATTTAAGCTCCTATTTTTTAGCCGGGAAGAATATGCACTGGCTTCCGTTGGCCATGTCCGGTTCGGTCTCCACATTCGATATTACCGGTACCATGTGGATCGTATCAATTTTGTTTGTTTTAGGGATGAAATCCATGTGGCATCATTGGATGTGGGGCGTGTATATGGCAGCGTTCTTTATGGCCTATATGGGAAAATGGGTGCGCCGTTCAAAGGTTATGACTGCTGCAGAATGGATGAAAACACGCTTTGGAGATGATAGGGGAGGGCAAATGGCCAGGACAACCTATGCTTTGATGGCGGTAATAACTTTAGCAAGTTTCATTGGTTATGCTTACCAGGGAATTGGGAAATTTGCTTCGGTGTATATTTCTTTCGAGCCAATAGCTGAGTTTATAATTTCGCCTGGTGTAGCAGATTTTATGATGACCCACAAGGCGGATGTACTTGCTGTATTCATGATCAGCATTACTACATTATATGTCATTCTGGGCGGACTTTATAGCGTGATTGTTACCGATGTGTTCCAAACCATCATTTTAACTTTTGGCAGTATTTTTATCGCCTGGATGGCTTGGTCTATCTTAACACCTGAAATGCTTAGTGCCTTGCCCGAAGATTGGACATCTTTAAGCATTCCTTGGCGACTTGAATCCTTCGCCGGAACAGCGAATGCAGAATTTGAGTTTTTTGGCGCTCTGGTGATTGTTTGGGTTATGAAAGGATTGTTGTTGAATGCAGGAGGGCCAGCTCAAATGTTTGATTTCCAGCGTTTCTTAGCTGCCCGTGATCCGCGTGATGCAGCAAAAGTTGGAGCGGCATGGAGTTTTTTCCTTTTTGTGCGTTGGGCAATGACCGTCGGAATTGCCTTGCTGGCATTGGTGGGGATTAGTGGTATTACCGATTCGGAGAAGGTAATGCCAATCGTATTATTGCAGTTTTTGCCTATTGGAATTCGCGGGCTGGTCATTGCAGGTTTCATTGCTGCGTTTATGTCGACATTTAGTTCAATCGTTAATAGCGGAGCTTCATTTATAGTGCGCGATATTTGGCAACCCTATTTCAGACCGGATGCTTCTTCTAAAGAGGCCATCCGGATCAGTCATTATGCATCCTTGCTCATGGTTGCCCTGGGGTTGGTCATTGGGTTTAATGCAACTTCAATTGCACAAATATGGAGCTGGATTATGATGGCGCTGGGAGCAGGAGTGGTGGTGCCCAACGTGTTGCGCTGGTATTGGTGGCGGCTGAATGGGTGGGGGTATTCGTTTGGCACATTGGGAGGGATGCTGCTGTCTCTGGTGGCCTTGTTTTTTCCTGAAATACCTATGTATGTCTTCTTCCCGCTTGTGTGTACTTTTTCTTTGCTGACAAGCATCATTGTTTCGTTAATGACTCCATTTGTGGCAAAAGATCAGTTAATCAACTTTTATGTAACGGTTCGTCCTTTTGGATTGTGGAAACCGATCAAAGCACAATGCGGTTTAGAAGCCGATGAACTATCGCTTAAGGCTGAAAGTGCATGGCTTGCGCTGCTGAATGTCGCATTGGGGATGAGTGCCATCTCCGGACTTTATCTATCCCCAATGTTTCTGGTGGGGCATTGGTATATCAAATCATTCATCTGGTTTATGGTTTTGCTTATTTCCACTGTGGTATTAAAATTTACCTGGTACAATCATCTACCACTCCCGGAGAAAAATGGGGATTAATCTGCAATGCAGCAAGGGCCCCATTTGCAACAATGTAAAATATTTTTTTGCTTACATTCATTAGAGTGAGGGTTTTGCCGGATTGTTCATAGGGATTGCAATCCTATGTATTAATACGTTTTTTAAAGAAGAGGCACGCGTCGAAAACGCGCACCAGGTTTGGATTATTGCATAAAATGAATAATCGATATTCATTCATTTAGGTTCAAAAGCTTCAATGATTTCTTGTTTATCGCTTAGCTTAAAGACAATGGGCATGATCATGCTGACACTTACATTTATATCGCCAACCTTTCCGGGGATCCATTTTTCCGCATCTTTTAGTACCCGTACTGCCTCTTCGTCACAGCCTGCTCCTATACCTTTTATTGCTTTTACTTCGGTAAGTTTTCCTGTTTTATCAATGATAAACTGAATAAAAACTTTTCCTTCAATACCCGCTTTTTTTGCTTGTTCAGGATATTTGAGCTCATTTGATATGGATGTGTAAAAATCTTTAAGTCCTCCGGCAGGTTGCGGTTGATTATCAACATACGTAAATTTTTCATTGCTTATGTCTCCGGTGATTTTTTTAACAATCACTCCCCGATAACTCGGATTGTCTTCGCGATTAATCATTTCTCCTGTATCAAAATGTTTTATTACCAGTTCTTTTTGAGTGAACATAATTTCTTCCACGGAAGAAACTGATCCGGCGTCAAATTACAAATAGT
>JAUUZS010000134.1 GCA_030589835.1 Cyclobacteriaceae bacterium | reverse complement strand
CTCAAGCGCTTCAGCCATTAAGTGTCCTGATGAATGCCAAAAAGCGCTCTTTCCCTCATCATCATTCCATGTGAGCAATTGCACTGTTGAATCTTCCATGATTGCACGGGAAGAATCCCATATTTGACCATTAACTTTTGCCGCCAAAACATTTCTTGCCAATCCTTCACTTATACTCAAGGCAATTCCGTGACTCGAAATCCCTTTCTCATATTGCTTTATGGAACCATCAGGAAGTGTGATGTTCACTTGTTGTTCACTCATAAAAATCAATTTATCTCTTTAGTATCCAGAGGTTTTAATGTTTCGACTTGCCTCTCTACTTCTTGTTTTCTTTTTTTCAGGCGCAAATATGCAACTTTTCTTTCAAGATTGTCCAATCCTTTAGCCGCTAATGTAGATGTGCTATCCAATTCCAGGGCGTGAATATATATTTGTCTTGCTTCAGAAAACAAGTATTTTTTTTCCAATGCCTGCGCTTTCAGGACATAAGCTCCTGTTCCTTTTGGATTTGTATCTATATAATGGTGAATATAATACAGGGATGAATCATATTGCCGTACACCAAAATAATTTTTTGCCAGCTCAAAATATACTCTGGTTTCTTCTGGTTTTTCCTGGACACATTTCATTAAAAACATTCTTGAGCTATCTCTTTCTTCGATTTTATTGTAATAGGCGCCCCATTCAAAATCCAGTCTTACCATGCCGCTTTTATTTGTGGTTTCCTCCAAATATTTCCTGGCGTTATCATGAAGACCCATTGCCAGGGATACATCAAATAACTTTGCGAAATTCTGATACGAATTTTTTAGTTGATAGGCTTCTTCAAAACTAATCAAGGCATCAAGACTATCTTTATTTATTAGCTGGGCCCATCCACGATTGTAAAAGCTCTCATGATCAAATGGATTTGCAATTAATGCCCTGTTGGTAAAAAATAATGCCTCCGAATGATCCTCAATCAATATGTAATACCCTGCTACTAATTTTAAATAGTGCATGTTGTCCGGTGCGATTTCCTTTAGGGCATTTAAGGTTAGCAAGAGATTTTCTATATTTTTTTCCTGTAAATAGAATGTTGACAAATTAATAAGGATGGATGTGTTTTTTGGATTTTCCTTCTCTGCTTCCTGTAGTATGGCTATGGCTTTAGAATAATTATCCTGTGCTTGGTAAATATTGGCAAGCTTAAGATAATTATCCTCCTCTTGCGGATAATCCTCAATTTGATCTGTTAAATAGCTGATATTAACTTCATCAGAAGTGTGGTTGCTTTTTTCGGTATGGATCATTTTATGTGCTCCATACTTGGGTTTGCAAGTAAAAAACTGACCTACTATAAAAAGGAAGAATATATAAATAATAAACCTCATCGTATTCGTGATTTCTACTGTCAAAAGTAGAATTAAATTAAGATGATAAATAGATATATATCGAAAAAATAGCTGTCATCAGTCAAAAAGGCCTAGCTGGTCTTTCTTATTTTTTTCTTGCTCTTTATCAATTTTCAAATCAACCTGATCTCCGGCATGAAAATCCTCCTCTTGATTTTCATCAGGGGTGCTCCTTTTTCCTGTTTTTTTTGTATCCTCTTCTTCCTTGCCGATTGGTTTTTCCTGAATACTCACTTCACTAATTTTCTTCCCTTCCGATACTTCAGTGTTGTTTGTTTCCTCTAGCTCAGCATCATCAACTTCTTGTGCTTCGCCAGACAGCTCCTTTATTTTAGTGATCGGAAAGGCCAGGAATTTATTGCCGACGGCCTTCCAGCCTTTTACGCCAACCAGTTCATCTAATTGAAGTTCGGAAGTTTCTTTAACTCTATTTTTTCTTGTTGCTACTTCGAGTACGATTTTCTCTTTTGATGATGCATAAAGCAACTTGGACCCTTTTGATTCACTGATAAATATGAACTTTTTATTGGCGGTTGCAGTTTCAATATTAAATTTCTTGATATATGAATTTTTGGAACTTCCCTCTACATATATAGCTGTAATAACTGCCTTTAGATTAAATTTTTCAATGAGCATGACATGATTAAATTCATATCGGTTGGTTAATTCAAAGGAAGTGATTTCATATGATCCATCAACATAAATCACCACAATACGATCCTCGGCATTGAAGTTGCCCAGGTGCCTGCCCCGCTGGTCACGATTTAGCCTTCCTATAGCGTCGTCGTAATAAATATCTACCCCTCCAAGTGTTGATTTTCCTTCCGATTTCAACTGGATTTTTCGAACCGGATATTTTGTTAAAATATTACCTCCCGCTCCCCTACCTTTTATTTCGATGCTGGAAAAATTGAACTCAAAAACCTTTATTCGGGCCTTGCTTCTACTGGAAAGCCCTATGGTAATTACTTCTGCCTCACCATTGGGATTTGCCGAAAAATAAAGAACCATAGATCCATTGGCTCCTTTTGTGAGGTCATATTCTTTGTCCCTTGTAATGCCTTTCACATTGAAACGTTTGACCATAGACCTGCCGGACTTTCCCTCAAGGTAAATCAGGTTATACACCATGCGTTCATCGTTTTTCTTGAACACGCCGACAAATTCAATATTCTTTCCTACAAAAACCTTGTCCGCAATTTTGCTTACCACCATTATTCCATCTTTTCGAAAAACAATGATTTCATCGAGATCCGAACATTCACAGACGTACTCATCTTTTTTCAAACCAAGGCCAATAAACCCGTCCACTTTATTCACATAAAGCTTAGCATTGTTTGCGGCAACCACCGTAGCCGCTATAGTATCAAAGGCTCTGATCTCGGTTAAGCGCTCGCGGCCTTTTCCATATTTCTCAAGCAGTTTTTTAAAATAATTTATGGCAAACTCTGTGAGATGCGCCAAATGGTTTTCTGTTTGTGCTAACTCTTCTTCCAATCTTTTCAGAAGTTCATCTGCTTTAAAGGCATCAAATCGTGATATTCGCTTGATTTTGATTTCTGTCAACCGCACTATATCATCTGTAGTTATATCACGATAAAATTGCTTTTTAAACGGGTCCAAGCCTTTGTCTATGCTCTCAATCACGCCTTCCCAGGTTTCACATTCTTCAATGTCGCGATAAATCCTGTTCTCGATAAAAATGCGCTCAAGCGAAGAGAATAAAATCTTTTCGAGCAGCTCTGCTTTTTTTATTTCAAGCTCCCTCCTGAGCAATTCCACTGTTTGATCAGTAGATGTTTTCAACATTTCATTGACACCCAGAAAAACCGGTTTTTCATCATCAATGACACAACTATTCGGGGCTATGGAAACTTCACAATCCGTAAAAGCATAAAGCGCATCGATCGTAATATCAGGAGATTGATTTGGCGCCAATTTGACCAAAATCTCGACATCTTTGGCTGTGTTGTCTACTACTTTTTTAATTTTTATTTTTCCTTTGTCGTTTGCCTTGACAATCGACTCAATCAGGTTGGTGGTGGTTGTGCCAAAAGGAATATCTTTAATGATCAGTGATTTCTTGTCCTGTTCTTCAATTTTGGCCCTTACTTTAATCCTTCCTCCCCGCAATCCTTCATTATAATCCGAAAAATCGGCATATCCCCCGGTAGGAAAATCAGGCAATATATTTACTTTTTTTCCATTGAGTAAGTCAATCGAACCCCGTAGAAGCTCACAAAAATTATGAGGCATGATTTTAGTAGAAAGACCTACTGCAATGCCTTCCACGCCTTGTGCAAGAAGTAAAGGGAATTTAACTGGAAAAGTGACGGGCTCCTTTTTTCGTCCATCGTAGGAAAGTTGCCATTCGGTGGTTTGTGGGTTGTATAAAATTCCCAGTGCAAATTTTGATAGCCTGGCCTCGATATATCTTGGTGCTGCAGCACTATCACCAGTCCGTATATCGCCCCAGTTTCCTTGCTGATCAATCAGCATTTCTTTCTGGCCTATTCCGATTATTGCATCGCCAATTGAAGCATCGCCATGCGGGTGAAATTGCATCGTGCTACCGATGATGTTAGCTACCTTATTGAAGCGGCCGTCATCCATTTCTTTCATCGCATGAAGAATCCTGCGCTGAACCGGTTTCAGTCCATCCTGAAGCGCAGGGACGGCTCTTTCCAATATCACATAAGATGCATAATCCAGAAACCAGGTTTTATACATCCCTGTTATATGCTTAGTCTCCTGAAGTTGATCTTCTTGCTCAGTAAATTGTCCGTTACCTTTATTTATATCTTCATCCATACTTAAACTTCCGCTGCTTCTTCTTTTTTCTCTTCATTAATTAAATCCTTTTCGACCTTCAAATTATCAATGATAAAACGCTGTCGCTGAGGTGTGTTTTTCCCCATATAAAAGGTAAGTAACGATTGTATGCTCGTTTCTTCGCTCAACAAAATTGGTTCAAGTTTGATGTCGTCTCCAATGAAAGCACCGAATTCATTTGGTGAAATCTCTCCCAATCCCTTAAACCTTGTAATTTCCGGCTTAGCTCCCAATTTTGCAATGGCATTCAATTTCTCTTCTTCGCTGTAGCAATAGATCGTTTCTTTTTTATTTCGCACCCTAAAAAGTGGCGTTTCCAATATAAACAAATGTCCATGTCGTACTACATCCGGGAAAAATTGAAGAAAGAAGGTTAACAAAAGTAACCTTATATGCATGCCATCGACATCGGCATCTGTTGCCACAATGACCTTTTTGTATCGCAAGCCATCTAAACCATCCTCAATATTCAGTGCGTGCTGCAATAGGTTAAATTCTTCGTTTTCATACACAATCTTTTTGGTGAGGCCAAAAGAATTTAAAGGCTTGCCACGTAAGCTGAATACGGCCTGTGTCTGCACATTACGTGATTTGGTAATGGATCCACTCGCTGAATCTCCCTCGGTAATAAAAATCATGCTAGTCTCTTGTCGATCACCTTTTTTATCGTCCAGGTGAATCCTGCAGTCCCTCAGCTTTTTGTTGTGGAGATTGGCTTTTTTTGCCCGCTCATTGGCCAGTTTTTTGATGCCTGCAATATCTTTGCGCTCCCGCTCCGATTGCATGATCCTTTTCAATAATGCATTGGCTACCTCACTGTGTTTGTGTAAAAAATTGTCGAGTTCTTTTTTAATAAAATCATTGATAAAAGTACGCATGGTTGGCCCTTCAGGTCCTATTGTCAGAGACCCAAGTTTGGTTTTTGTTTGTGATTCAAAAACCGGCTCCATCACCCTGACTGAAATCGCTGTAACGATACTGCCCCGAATATCGGCGGCATCAAAATTCTTTCCATAATACTCCCGAACGGTTTTAACCACCGCTTCCCGAAAAGCCGCCAAATGCGTTCCTCCCTGAGTAGTGTATTGCCCATTTACAAAAGAATAATATTCTTCTCCATACTGATTGTTATGGGTGATCGCTGTTTCTATGTCATTGCCTTTCAGGTGAATGATCGGATACCGCAGGTTTTCCACATCCGTTTTCTTGGTCAATAAATCAAGCAATCCATTCTCTGAGTGATATTTAACTCCGTTGAAGGTAATGGTAAGCCCGGCATTCAAAAACACGTAGTTCCACAACATTTCCTCCAGGTACTCAGGAATGAAATGAAAATTTTTGAACATCTCCCCGTCAGGCTCAAAAACCACTAATGTCCCATTTCTTCCTGAAGCATCAACTATCTTGGATTCCTTGGATAAGTTTCCCTGATCAAATTCTGCTATTTTTGTCTGCTTATCTCTAAAAGACTGAACCTTAAAATATTTTGATAAGGCATTCACTGCCTTGGTACCAACCCCATTCAAGCCGACTGATTTCTGAAAGGCTTTAGAATCGTATTTTCCCCCGGTATTGATTTTAGATACACAATCAACCACTTTCCCCAAAGGAATCCCCCTACCATAATCCCGGATTTCGACCCGGTGTTCGGACACCTTGATATCGATATTTTTTCCAAAACCCATCACATACTCGTCAATGCAATTGTCGAGCACTTCTTTTACCAGCACATAAATGCCATCATCGGCAGCAGAGCCGTCTCCAAGCTTCCCGATATACATTCCGGGCCTCAACCTGATGTGTTCTTTCCAATCGAGCGATTTTATATTGTCTTCGGTATACGCTACTTGAGTCTCTGCCATCTATTTGTTAATATTTATTAGGTTGACTTTCGTGGTTAATGTCTTTTTTCAATAACTTGTTATCTTTTCAAAAAGCGAATATGGCAATGTAAATTCGCTTTGCAAAATCTATTTATGGACTGCTTTTAAAGCAAATTTTATACTTACGTCGCATAAAAAACTGATTTATAGAATTTTAATCCCCTTTACTTATAATGAAGGTTCAGCTAACAAATAGACAACTTTTTTTTAGTGCCGGGCTATTTTTTCTGTTGGCCTCTATTTTTTAATAATTGCCTGAATCAATCCAATTATGCTGACTGCCAAAATTGTCAGGCCCATGATGGGGATAAAAAGATATGCTGAAGCATCTGTGGCTTCGTTGATTTTTATCATGGCGAGGTAAATCAGCAAACTCGCAATCAACGTATTGATTCCTGCCAAAAAATAGCTCAGCCACATAAGAATACTTTCCTTTTGCTCCTTGCTCCTGAAAAGGAAAGATTTCAGATCGACCCCTTTCGATTTTTTATACATGCTTATGCCAACATTCATTATAAGATTGAACATAGCAAAAGCACCCAAAGCAAAATAAAACAGGTGTACCTTGGATAAGGAGGATAGCCAGTTTTGCGAGGCATTCATGTTGTTTCCATTTTCAGGGGAATAACCATACATGTACAGCAAACTTACGAAGACCGTGAATACAGAAAATGCCTTAATAAAATTGGCGACGCGCTGGTTGACTACGTTCATAAATTTTTGTTTTGTGGCGCCAAAATTAGTTGATAAAATTGTTATGAGAGATAAATGCGCTTTTTTTATTTGTAGCCTCGGTAATATTATTTAGCATTGTGATTACTTTAATGTATTAATTAATGACTTTCAGGACGATTTATAAAGTATCAGTAATGCTTATATGTTTTTTTTTATTGCTACAGACAGGATGCAACAGAAAAAAGAAGAAAACCAACAGGCTTCAAAAATTTGAATCTGCGGTATGGATTCAGGATAAAAATGGGTGCAGTGGGGAGCGCATGAGCCTGAAGAACAATCTTCTATCCCAAAAGCATAATATGCGTGGACTAAAAATCAGCCTAATTGAATCGTACCTTGGCAAACCCGATGCACAAGATCTGTCTGAAAGAGGTCAGCGGTATTACATTTATTTCATGGAATCCGGCCCGAAATGTGACACTCCAATGGAAAACCCCCAAGCATTATTCATTAGATTTTCTGCCGTTGGCATTGCCAATGAATTTACAATAAAACCGGTAGATACACGGATGGCAACCGCTCTACCGGGAGGAATGTAAATTGTTTCTACTGCTTGCTTCAGGCTGATCATAACAATCTTCAAGGACTGATTTTCATTCACCGTGTATCATACAACCATTTCAATAAACAGGCAATCTTTTCCCCTCCTATGTACAAGTTTTGGGGTCTGAGAATCATGCAAATGTCAGAATCAACCTCATGGCGCTCAGCGCATAACTCTAAGGAGGTATAAAATTTGCTCCTCGTAAATTAAAATTGGTTTGATATTAAAAAGAATGCTTATACTTACGGATATAGTCAGTCTAGTATAAAAAAAATGAATGTGAATGTATCGCATTTACATGAAGCGAAGCGCAAGCTTAGTCAACTTGTTAACTCTCATTTTTTCTGTCAAACTCATCATCATTAATTCCGCGTTTGTTTATCCATTTTGAGAAATTTCTCGCATTTAAGAGTAAAAATATCCCTATTGCTAATTGAAATACCATTCTGAGTGATTGAGCATCAAAGGATTTATCAGAATATCCATATTCATCTCTAACAGGGAAATATATTATATCAGTCAAGTTGGCTAAAATCCCAGGGATTGAAAAAACAATCGCAATTACTGAAATTATTACTAGTGATAATTCTATCAAATCTATCTTGTCAATTGTCGACTTAAATTCTTTATTATCGGATTGTATTTTTAGTACTCTTGAAATTTTTTCAGTTCTAAATATTAATGTATACCCAATGAATGCGTAGAATACTAGATTAATTATCGTCCCACCATACATAAGCCAAAAATCACTTCCATAGTCGTTAAAGAATGAATTTAATATCATCAGAATGAATTGTATCATACCGGTACAAACCAAGACGAAAAAGTAAAGTCCAATTACTTTAAGTACTAGGTTAAAAAAGTCAGATTTTGTCATTGTTCGGGTATTTAATTTGAGCTAAAGGTAAACCGACAACCAATCGAAGGCTCTTTTTCATTCGTTATAGCAGAATTGATAATACTACACTTAACACAAAGCAGATCATCACCACAAACCCATACAACGCCCCCAGGCCCATCAGCCGAAAAACGGATGAAACCCATTTGTGGGAATAGAACTTTTTCACAGCCAACAACAGATAGGCAAGGATGATTGTGATGAGTAAGGCATCTGAAAACGATTCCGGAATGAGTCGGTCAAAAACCATGAATATAATGGCAATGAAAAAATAAAATGCATGTATATGCAGTGCGAATATCAGGTTTTCCAGGTAATGTCTGTTTTTGGTTTTGAAAAACCAACCCAGAAACAAGGCAAATAGGGGCGTCAGGACAAATATGAAATATGACACCATCTGTTTAATCCGTTCATTCTGTTCATCCTTATCCAATTTGTCGAATTCGTTGATTTTCCTCACAAATTTATTCGCATAACCAATTACCAATGAGTCAGATTTGTCCATTTTATCTTTCTCCCAAATGGTATCTGATTTTGTCAATTCTGTTTTAAACGAATCCAAGTCTACTTTTTTATTATCATCCTTCAACTCAATAAACGAACTATTTTCTGGATCATGCTTTAGAAACATAAACGAATCGACCAGGAAATAGAGGAACGAAATGAAGACAAAAAGCTGGATTGGGTTGATGTACCTGATTCGCCGGCCAGCAATAAATTCTAAACTTAAAAATGCCGGATTGCTCATTAAGGGCACCAGGGTGTTGAAAAATTTAG
>JAUUZS010000150.1 GCA_030589835.1 Cyclobacteriaceae bacterium | reverse complement strand
GCCAATTGCGTATTGCGTAAGTACATTTGCTTTAGTCCATGGATCTTCGCTCAGTTGTTTGATGCCCAATGACATTTTCCTTTGATCCCTTTCCAATGTTAAGACTACCGCTTCAAGTTGGTCACCTATTTTTATGAAATCTGAGGGGTTTCTCAGGTGTTGAGACCATGACATTTCAGAAACGTGGACCAATCCTTCAACGCCAGGCATAATTTCCAGGAAGGCACCATAATCAGCTACATTCACAATTTTGCCTTTTACTTTAGAACCAACCTCAAGTTCTTCAGCAAGAGCATCCCATGGGTGAGGTGTTAATTGTTTCATGCCGAGTGAAATACGCTTTTTGTCATCATCAAAATCAAGTACCACAATATTGACTTTTTCGTCAAGATTCAGCACTTCTTCAGGATGGTTTATTCTGCCCCAGGATATGTCGGTAATGTGCAGCAATCCATCGACACCTCCTAGATCAATAAATACACCGAAGTTGGTCATGTTTTTGATCACACCTTCAAGTACCTGGCCTTTTTCGAGGTTATTAAGGATCTCAGCTTTTTGTTTTTCAAGGTCTTTTTCAATCAGTATCTTATGCGATACAACAACGTTATCATTTGCATAATTGATTTTGATGACCTTGACTTCCATTTTCTTGCTTACAAAAACATCGAAATCACGAATGGGTTTTACATCAATTTGAGATCCTGGAAGGAAAGCTTCCACGCCGAATATGTCTATAATCAGGCCGCCTTTGGTTCTCCTTTTCACGAAACCATCAATGATTTTATCGTCTTCAAAAGAAGCTTTGATATTTTCCCATGCCTGGACTACCTTGGCTTTTCTTCTTGAAAGGATCAGCTGGCCCTGTGCGTTTTCCTGCTCTTCAAGGTAAACCTCTACTTTGTCCCCAATCTTCAGGTCAGTTAAATCCCTGAATTCGTTAAGCGGTACAAGCCCGTCTGATTTGAATCCTATATTGAGAATTACATCTCTATCTGAAATTCCCACAACAAGACCTTCAACAACCTCTTTTTCATTGACAGTTGTTAAGGTGCCTTCGATGAGGTCTTCCATTTTTTTTCTTTCCTCATCAGAATAATCTTCTCCAAAACTTTTGGAACCAAGATCATCCCAATCAAAATCTTCATCAGGCCCGGTGGGGTTCACAGGTTTTTTTTCTTTTTTTACTTCAGGAGCCTCTGCCTTTTTTTCTTCAGCTTCGGGAGTTTCCTCCTCTTTTGCCTCGGGTTCAGCATTTGGGGTTTCCTCCTCTACTTCAGCTTCAGCAACTTTTTCTTCTTCTTTTGCTTCAGTTTCGGCTTCAGGAGTTTCTGCTACTTTTTCTTCAGCTTCTGCTTGAGGAGCTTCAGCTTTTGCAGTTTCCTGTACTTCAGCCTCTACCTGAGGCGCTTCTTTTTTGTTTTCTTCTGTTGAATTACTCATACTAAAATTACCTATTGGATACTCGCTATTATCTAGGGTTAGAATAGTGATTTTATTACAGTTAAACCATCTTTCCGAATGTTCCCGGAAGCCGTTTAGTCAAACGGACTGCAAAGGTAGTAATTTATAATGAAAAAATTAATCTGAATAATTAAAAAATAGTAGCTTGATTCTCAGGATAAAGAGGACACAAAATACATGATCATTTCCCCCTTTCCCTTTACCAGAATGGGGGCACGTTTTTCGAAAGTCATATTATTGGATTTGATGAACGTCTTATCCTGTACCAAGCGATAAGTTTCTTCAGAAATATTAATTTGCATAGGTAGTGAATTGTTTTCCATTCGCGAGGCGGTGTTTATGGCATCACCGAAGATGTCATAAATATATTTATCTACGCCAACGATGCCTCCTACCACATTCCCCGAGTGCATACCGATTCTTATTTTCCACTTCAATGCAGATGTCGTGTTTCGTTTATTAATATATCTCATCACCTCAAATGATGCTTTGAGCATCATTTCGGCATGTTGATCATTTGGCTGTGGCATACCACAAACCGCCAGGTAGGCATCGCCTATGGTTTTGATTCTCTCGCAATCGTACTTTAACATGATTTCATCAAATGCGGTATAAATAGTATTAAGTTCATTGATGAGTTCTTTTGGATCTAAGTGAGAAGAATATTTTGTAAAATCAACGATATCCGAGAAATATACTGTTACGTTTTTGAATCTTTGAGGTAAGGATTTTCCGGTTTTTTTTAAATCCCGCACCACTTTTATAGGTAGGGTATTTAACAGCAAACGTTCATTTTTGTCCTTTTCCAAAGCGATGGTTTTATGCGCTATCTTCATCCTTAAAAAAGAGTATATAATGATCAGGAAGAAAAATAGCATCATCACAAACCCTCCGACCAGGAGTTGTCTGGTGGTTCCCATCTCCTGAGAAAAATCAGATTCGGGGACAACAGCACCAATAGATAGGGTATTGGATGCGCTGAGTTGGTAGGCCTGCAAACCTGCCCACCAAATTTCACCCTTAAATGTAAATGAATAAGGCCCTGATTCCACTGTAGTTGCTTTAATGGCTTCATTTAGCACGGGAATATCGAGATCGATAAGCTTTTGTAAAGTGTATTCCTGTATTGCGGTTTTCCCAGCAAATCGTTCGTCTTTTGGTAGGCCAATTACTTGTCCACTGTCCGATAAAATAAATATTTTTCCGTTTTCTGTTATATCAATAGTTGTGGTAAATTCCGACAGGTCTGCAATAAGCACATCCATTCCAAATACAATATTCTGGCCGGTTTTGCCATTTTTCCATTTTGTGGATGCGGTTATCCCTGATTTCCTGGAGGTGAAAAACGTATATGGGGAAGTCCATTGGGATATTGAATCATATTGACTTTTTATGGCCAATTTGTACCAGGGCCTTGATCTGGGGTCATAGGCCGCCGGATGTTTTTTTTGATATAAAAGACTATCTTTTCCATCTGAATTTTCTTTCCAGTAATAGTCTGTGGGGACAGCATTTTTGCTACCCTGATGGGTGATCCGTACTATCCACAGGCTGTCTGCTTTCAGCAATCTATATTCGTCACCCCTGTCATTGGCAAACATAAGCGCTGAAATAGAACGTGAATTTTTTAATAAAGGGATGAATATTCCGTTGAGTTGTTTTTGGTTCAGGATATCGCCAAACAATCCTTTTTTTCCACGTTCCCTGGTCGTTTCTAAATGCTGGTTGATTGGTGAGAAGATGGTCGAAAGCTCCTTTTTGGTCAGATTAAGGCGATCCTGTATCATGATCTTCGACATGTTTTGAACTGTCGAGGATAAATTTTTGTACATGACCATTAGGGTAACCAATGCGGCTAACATAACAAGGACAAACAAGTTGCCCAAAAGGATGTCAAAAAAATTGCGAATATTTTTCAACTGATTTTTTAATAGTACATATGTGAATTAGCCCAAAGAACTATTTCACAATTATACGATTCTAATCGGTATTAGCATAATCTCAAGGAGATTGCAGAACTCCAGTATGATAATCAAGGATCACTTTTTGAAAAAGCAAATTTAGCCTGGCTTGTGCTTGCCTCGATGCCGCAAGTACATAATTATTGTTTGAGTTGGTTAATTCTATCAGACTACCCACCCCTAGTTCGTATTTTTCCTTTTGCACCTTCAGTGCCATATCGGAGGCCTCAAATTGGGCAATACTTACCTCATATGCAGTACGTACATCCTCAAAGTTCTGATAGGCATTTCGCACATCGTTGAGTATTGTTTTTCTTAGATTTTCGGTGTTTATTTTTGAGTTTTCAAACAGCACTTTTTGTCTTACATAAGTGGTCTTATTTCTCAAGCCGCTAAAAATAGGGATATTAAGACTCATCCCATATTGCATGCTCTTATGATGATTTGTGAATTGTTCATTGAAAATCCCGACTTGTTTATCATTATACCAGGAATTCAAATTATAATAGCCAAAAAGCGTTGGCGCGAAATATGATTTTGCAATTGAAGTCTGCTTTTTTGCAGCTACTTCATTGTATTGATATTGTTTCAGATCCGGCCTGTTATTTATGGATAAATCATATAAGTCATCGAGGTTGACTTCATAAAAACGTATTTCATCCAAATCCCAATCCGGGGAATTCACTTTTATGTCAACGGTAGGGTCTAGTTGAAGGGTGATGGATAAATTTGACTTGTCATTACTAAGGTTATTTTTTGCCTGGAGTACAAGTAATTCCATGTTTTTAACCGTGGCGAGTTGATCATAAAGATCAGATTTGGGTTTACTTCCTCCTTCTACCATGGCATTAATTTGGCGGTAGAGCAATTCCTGTGTTTTTAAATTGTCACCTGCAATTTCAAGAAATTCCGTATCGAGGAGTACCTGCAGATATTGGATTGTAACCGTAAAAATAACGTCCTGGGAAGACCTGCTTATCAAATGCAATTGCGCTTCGTAGTAGGCATTGGCCAACTTAAGCTTGTTCATTTGAGAAAATCCACTGAAGAGATTGATGTTGGCATTTAATGAACCTGATATATTATTACTAATCCTATTTTCAAACCTTACTTGTCCATCCGGCTCCTGAACCTGAGTATTTCCATTCGATTGAAAACCCCTCAACCCGGCAGATACAGTAGGTGCCATTTCTCCCCGGCTCTGGTCTTTTTCTGCTTTCACAATCATCATCTGATTTTGCTGTGTTCTCAAAGCCACGTTTTGCTCCAGGGCTATTTTTACAGCCTCTTCATAGGTAAGGGCCATGTCCTGGGCATTTAGTGAAATCGTCACAAAAGCCAAAAGGGTTAAAAAAATATGCTTCATAATAAAAATGGTTTCTTTATATCTATGCTTCCAATTTCTCCACACTGATGTCATGTCGCACGATGCCATCTTCCAACCTGATGACGCGATTTCCAAATTGTGCATTTTTTTCTGAATGTGTTACCTGAATGATGGTCATGCCTTCTTCATTCAATTTTTTGAACAGGTGCATGATTTCATCTCCTTGTTCAGAATGCAAATTGCCGGTTGGCTCATCCGCTAAAAGCAATTTTGGCCTTCCTACTATCGCTCTGGCAACTCCTACAAGCTGCTGTTGACCTCCTGATAGTTGATCCGGAAACAGATCCTTTTTCGCTACCATTTGAAATCGATCAAGCATTTCGGCAACCATGCTTTTTCTTTCTTTTGATTTTATGCCTTTGTACAGCAAGGGGGTTTCTATGTTTTCGTACACGGTGAGTTCGTCGATCAGGTGATATGCCTGAAACACAAAACCTATATGATGCTTATGTATTTCTGATTTCTTTCGTTCTTTCAATTTCAGTACCGGTTCTTCAAGAAATAAATATTCCCCTGCAGAAGCTTCGTCTAGCAGGCCTATAATATTTAATAATGTTGATTTGCCCGCGCCGCTTGGGCCCATAATGGTTACAAATTCACCTTGTTCTATTTCCAGAGACACATCTTTCAGGACAAATGATCGCTGGTATTTATTTTCATAGTACTTATCGAGATGCTTTAATTTTATCATAATAAATCGTTTTAAAATGGATCAATCCACCCTTGCCAAGAAACATGCCAAAAAAAAACGTCTAAATAAGGAGAATTGCGGGCTTTTTGCCTTGAAGTAGAAATCCATCATGTTCGTTTACGACAAAGGGGTGTCTGAAAACGGACACAAAAAAATAGGTCCTGCCGTTAGACAGGACCAAAATTGCAAGCAGAAAGTTTTTGATTAATTAATTGTTGATGCAATATAGATATAAACAGGGGTAATTTCCTCTGTTTATTACAACAATTTTTTCAAAAACTAAAATAATCTGATAAAACGGACTTATTTAAATCTGTTTTTAGAGCTGCTTTTTACTTTTATTGGTGCTGGTTTTAAAGTCCTATTAAAAATTGTATTGCCGAGCAGATCAATTTCCTGATTTATCCTGTTCAACATCAAGAGCACCTTTTTTGCTTTTTCTTTGTTCATGTTGTTTGCTTTATACGTCTATTGCGTATACTCTAATTTTGTAAAAAAGTTTTATTTTTTTAATCAAAACGTTGGTCAAGAGTAGCTTTTTAACCCGGATTATGGATTTAAGGCAGGGCACAGTTTGTACAAATGCCTCTGCAATCTTTGGGATGGCAGATTACTTCATGATACAACGATTCCCAAAGGATTTGAAAACCCTGCCTCTGCTTTTTTTAATTCTACACTAATTTTTTGTAATTCCATTTGCCTGTCCAAATTCTTTTCATTTTTCAAATCTTCGAGATTGAGGGAAATAAGTTTTTTTATCTGATGAAATTTTAACCTGAGGATATTGCTATAAACTGAGCTTGATAGCCCATCTTCTTCTTTGGGAACGTAAATCCTGTACTTCTCCCAATTTTCGCTTATCTCATATCTTTCTGAAGTCAGATCAATGACTATGTTTCGGATGTGCTCATCGGGATATGATTTGAAATAGTCTACGTCAACAACTTTTCCATTTCTTAATTCTTCTTTAAAGATTTGAAGGATTTTATTGTAATTCGGATTGGAGAATTCTACCGGATCCAATTCATCTAAGTAGTGTTCAACCAGATTGTATTCATTTTCGATTTTATTAAAGCCGTAATTTATTAATATCCGGATGGTTTCTTTCTCCTGATTAACAACTGAATCAAAAGCTATCTTTTGTTGGGCAGCCTCAACATCTTCAATTATTTTTTTTGGCTCATTGCGAAAGCGCTCTTTTTGCTTTTCTTTCCTCTGGCCAATCAGGATTTTATTGAGCTCAGAATACAGCATTTGTTCCTCCATTCCCAGCAAATTGCTCGTTTCCTTCATGTAAACGGCACGCTTTACCTGGTTGGGAATCGTAGATATGCTGGATATAATATGACTTATGGTTTCTGCTTTTTTAACCGGATCATTATCGTGACCGTCAAGCAACAGCTTGGTCTTGAAATTGATAAAGTCCTCAGCATTTTCTTTTAAAAACTGCTGAAAACCCATGGCTCCCAGATTCCTGGAATAGCTGTCGGGGTCTTCACCATCAGGAAACACTACGGCTTTCACGTTCATGCCTTGCTGAAGTATCATGTCTATGCCACGAAGAGAAGCGCGAATCCCTGCCTCATCGCCATCAAAAAGTACGGTAATATTTTCTGTATGTCGATGGATGAGTTTTATCTGGCTTTCCGTCAAGGAGGTTCCCGACGAAGAGACCACATTTTCTACCCCAAACTGATGAAGGCTGATTACATCGGTGTAACCTTCAACCAGGTAGCAGTTGTCCATCTGTCTAATTTGTCTGCCTGCCTGATACAATCCATATAGCACATCACTTTTGTGATATACTTCTGTCTCGGGGCTGTTGAGATACTTTGGTTGGTTCTTTACGTTTTTAAGGATCCTTGCGCCAAAGGCAATGGATTTTCCTGTAATGCTGTGAACGGGAAATATGACCCGGCCACGGAAACGATCATATTGTCTTTCTTCTTTCTTAATCACTAGCCCGGCTTTCTCCAGGAGATCGGGATTGTAGCCTTTTGACTTCGCGTCATTTTCCAGGGCATTCCATTGATCGAGACTATAGCCCAGTTCAAATTTCTGAATGATTTCGTCCGTAAATCCCCGCTCCTTGAAATAAGTTAAACCGATGCTTTTTCCTTCTTCAGATTTATGAAGGGCATCCTTAAAAAAATCTTTGGCATAATTTAAAATTATAAAGAGGCTTTCCCTTTCATTCTGTTTTTGAACGGTTTCCGGAGATTGCTCTTCCTCATCAATTTCGATTCCGTAACGTTTAGCGAGATACTTCAGAGCCTCTATATAACTCAGCCCATCATATTCCATAATAAAGGAAATCGCATCCCCTTGCTTGCCGGAGCTAAAGTCTTTGAAATTTTGATTTCTCGGAAAAACAATAAAAGAAGGCGTTTTTTCATCTGAAAAAGGACTTTTTCCTTTATAGTGCTGCCCTGTTCTTTTGAGGGTCACAAAGTCACTTATGACATCAATAATGTCCATGCGACTTTTTATTTCATCTATCGTTGTCTGACTTATGCTCAATTCCGTTACTTTTTTGTGATTTCAAAATTAAGAACTTCTTTTTATAAAATTGAAAGAAACCTTTTTGAAAAATGCGTAAATAAATTCCGATATTTGCGAGTTGTTAATATTATTTGAATTTAATCTAACTAAAGTTAAGATTTTTAGTTAAACAATAAGATTTCAGTATTGGAGATGATGATAAAAAAAGAAGAAGTGTTAAAAGCACTTTCAAATGTGATGGATCCTGATTTGGGCAAAGACCTTGTGACCTTGGGGATGATTCAGGATTTGGAGGTTACTGATAAAAAAATAGCATTCTCAGTGGTGCTCACCACACCGGCATGCCCACTCAAAGAAATGCTTAGAAATGATTGCCTGAATGCCGTAAAAGGTTTAGGACTGAATGGAATAGAAGTTGATATCAATATGACCTCTTCTGTTACAAGTACCAGATCGGAAGATCTGCCTTTGCTGCCGAATGTCAAAAACCTGATCGCCGTGGCTTCAGGTAAAGGAGGAGTTGGAAAATCTACTGTCACCTCAAACCTGGCAGTAGCGCTGTCAAATGCAGGTGCAAAGGTCGGCATTATTGATGCGGATATTTTTGGCCCGTCTATCCCGACAATGTTTGGCTGCGAAGGTGAGCAACCAACAATAAAAAAAGTTGAAGAGAAAAACT
>JAUUZS010000543.1 GCA_030589835.1 Cyclobacteriaceae bacterium | reverse complement strand
GCAGCGGCCACCATCCTCAGTGTCACAGGATGCGGAGGCGCGTTTGGTAAAGTGTTGCAGGAATCGGGAATCGCAGAAGTGATAAAAAGTAATTTGTCTGGCGCGAAAAGCCTGGGGATTTTTCTACCCATTATCATTGCTGCGGCATTAAAAATTGCTCAGGGATCCGGCACAGTGGCCATCATTACTTCGGCTAGTTTGATGGCGCCACTGGTGGTTTCTTTAGGATTGGATTCATCCTTGGCCAGAGCTTTGGTGGTGGTAGCCATCGGCGCCGGCGCTATGATTGCCAGCCATGCAAATGACAGCTATTTCTGGGTGGTCACACAAATGTCGAATATGAATGTGAACCAGGGATATCGATTACAAACTGTAGGCACACTTGTAGTTGGCGTATTATCCGCGCTAATTGTATGGGGACTAAGCCTTTGGGTGCTTTAACACCGGCAAAAGGAAGATTATGGTATAATTGGAATGTTCTACTACGAATTTATCAGGCAATGGATTAATGATAAAATGATAGAATGCATAAATGATTAAATTACAGGAAAGTGCATATTTATTGAAAGGTTTATAGATGCAAGATTTTAAACTAACGAAGATTAGAAATCATTTCACTGACAATTCCTTAAAGGATGTCAAAGAGACCATCCAAAAGGAATTGACGGGCTTGTCAGGTGTGATAAAGGACGGTTCTTCAATAGCTGTTGCCGTTGGAAGCAGAGGTATTGACAACCTGGAACAAGCAGTTCGTGAAGTAGTGGATTTTGTGAAGCAACAGGGCGGACACCCGTTTATCGTGCCGGCAATGGGAAGTCACGGTGGCGCTACCGGTGAGGGCCAGGCAGAGATATTGGCGGGTTATGGGATTACAGAACAATCCATTGGGGTTCCGGTGAGGTCTTCAATGGAAGTTATCGAATTACCAAAAGGCAACTTAAAGCACCGGATCTACATGGATAAAAATGCCTATGGATCAGATGGTGTGATTCTCATCAACAAAATAAAGCCGCATACGGATTTTCATTCCACCTACGAAAGTGGTCTGGTGAAAATGGCAGTTATAGGCCTGGGCAAGGAACATGGTGCAGAAGCCATCCACCAATACGGGGTCTTTGGATTAACAGATCTCATTCCAGCTTCAGCAAAACACATTTTTTCTACGCATAAAATTCTAGCCGGGATTGCACTTATAGAAAATGCATTTGATAAGACGATGATGATCAAGGCCCTTAAGGGTTCCGAAATCATGAGTGAAGAACCAAAACTGCTTGATGTAGCCCGCGCCAATCGTCCTATGTTCCCGATCGATAAGATTGACCTACTCCTTATAGATCGCATGGGTAAAAATATCAGCGGCGTAGGAATCGATACCAATATTATTGGCAGGATAAAAATTTATGGGCAGGAAGAGCCGACATCACCTGACATAAAATCAATTGTTGTCATGGATTTAACCGAAGAGTCACATGGCAATGCTACAGGTGTAGGTTTGGCGGATATCATTACGCAGAAAGTATATGATAAAATCAACTTTGACATAACGTATAAAAATATCTCCACAAGTAGTTTTCTGGAAAGAGGCAAAATACCATTTGTGGCAAAAAACGATGCTGAAGCGCTACAATTAGGACTTCGAAATTGTGGGAATATATCACCTGGCACAGAACGCATCATCCGGATTAAAGACACACTCCATCTCAATGAGCTGTATGTCTCTGATGCAGTTCTACAGGAATTATCGAATGATCCACAGATTGAACACATTAAAAAAAATGTGCCTATGTTTGACGAACATCAGGCATTGACACCCTTTTAACAGGCTAAATTTTTTCATTTGACTGAACTATTAATCATAGCAGACGATCTGACAGGAGCAATTGAAACGGGCGTTCAATTAGGAAAGCAGGGAATTTCCACAAAAGTGATCCTCAGTTCGAATGTTGATCTCCAAAGTATATTTTCAGAAAAGGAGAACTCCGTACTAATAATTAATACCGAAAGTCGACATATCCACGCAAAGGAAGCTGCTGAAAGGGTAAAGCATGTGGTAGTAAAAGCGAAAATAGCAGGAGTCAAACGGTTCTACAAAAAAACAGATTCTACCATGAGGGGAAATATCGGAGCCGAACTCGAAGCGTTCTTGTATGAAACTGCTCAGCGAGCTTTGGCATTCATTCCTGCCCATCCAAAATTAAAACGCTTTACCAGAAAAGGATTTCATTATATCGATGATCAGCTTTTGCATGAAACTGATTTTGGCAGAGATCCTTTGGAGCCCATAGAACTAAGTAATATATCGGAGATTCTCCACTTGCAGACCGGGATAAATATCAACTCAATCGATGCTACGAAAGAGGAACATCTACCTCAGGCAGATGGGATACTGGTTTTTGACTGCCAGTCGGAACCTGAGCTGAAGACTATCGGTGATTTTATATTGAAAAAGGATTTGCATCACGCCATTGCCGGATCAGCAGCAATGGTCGAATTATTGCCTCAACTGTACAAGTTGGAATCGGCTAATTTGAAAACGCCAAATCCACAGGGGCCAATCCTAATTGTGAATGGAAGTTTGAATAAGATCTCCCTGAACCAGGTGAAGTATGCTCAGGGCAAGGACATAAAAATGGTTTCTTTAACCCCGGAATTATTAATGGACAACAGTTTTTATGACAATCCTAATTTTCAATCGCTGCTCTCGCAAATAAAAACCGCAATTGAATCCAATAAAAACATCATATTAAATTCAACAGGTATTGACGACCAGTCAAATGACATCTTTTCAATCAACAAACGTTTGAAGCCAGATCATTTTGAATTGATAGCAAAACAAATTGGATTGATAGTATCAGCCATTCTTAAGGAAGTTCATCTTAGTAGCCTTGCCGTTTTTGGAGGAGATACCATAAGCGGAATCATGCAGGCTATGTCCGTCAAATACATGGCACCAAAACTAGAGATATTGCCCGGTGTTGCATTATCTTTAGTCAGCATT
>JAUUZS010000268.1 GCA_030589835.1 Cyclobacteriaceae bacterium | reverse complement strand
TTACTCCACTAGTAGCTAAGGCTGTTCCCTTCATAAAATTTCTTCTGTCAATTTGTTTGTTTTTCATATTTGGTATTTCCTTATTATGTATTGAAAATTATGTATTGAAAATTATGTATTGAAAATTTATTTTATTTTAATAATGCTACAATTTACTCATCTAAAGCCATTGAAAAAAATTCTTCTACTTCTTCTTTTGTCATTTCTTTGGCCGGCCTGATAACTCGAAGGCCTAAAAATGGTGCGTCGGTATTCCACCAGAAGCTTTTAGGAATTTGCGGATCCCTTTTTTGCCAATCCCTGTCCGACATCAATCTCGAGGATGACCTTAATCCCTCCGGATCATCGTCCCAACTTCCGCCTTTCACTGATCTGGGATGCAAGTTTGTTGGAATCCGCCATGGGTTCACCGCCCCTTCCTTCAGCGAAGCATAATAATCTTCCTGATATTGATCCATAGTCCATTCTGCAACATTTCCATGCATATCATAAAGTCCCCAGGGGTTTGGTTTTTTTTGAGCTACCTCATGGTAGGTGTCATCACTGTTGTCCCAATACCAGGCATAATCACCCAATTGGTCTACGCTATCCCCAAACGAGTATACTGTGGTGGTTCCTGCTTTGCAAGCGTACTCCCACTCCGCTTCTGTTGGCAACCGGTAAAATTTACCAGTGACTTCAGACAACCACTTACAGAAGTTCAATGCAGCAAATTGCGTCATGGAAATTGCCGGAAAATTTCTTTTTCCCATGCCAAAACTGGGATCAAGATACGGTGTGCTTGGCCTGGTAACGGCATCCGCTTTTACTTTGCTGTCGTCCGTGGAATACCCTACCAACGCACTTTTTTCCGTATCGATAAATAATTCGAATAAATCCCAGGTCATCTCGGTCTCCATCATATAAAAGGCATCGATTTTCAACATTTGCTGTGGGCCTTCATCTACTTCTCTTTTTTCTTCATTCTCAGGACTACCAATTAAAAACTCACCTGCGGGAATTGGCAACATTTGAAATGTAACATCCGTAGACGCAATGGATTCCATATACTTGTCATATTCTCCCACTGATTTCAATGAATCTTGTGGGCTTCCTGAGCCTTCAAAGCCTTCACCCCCAATGAATGAAAAGGATAAAGCACCGCAGGCGATAAGTATAAAAAAAATAAGTGATTTTTTACTATTCATAATCTATAATTCTATTTTGACACAATTAATGTAAATTTTATCTCTACCTCCTCACCGGTAACAATCTGGCCAAACATGGCCGATGGAGGCTCGATGTCATACTCCACCATATTCAATTTGTATGCCCCCTTAAAACTCATTTTATCTGAAGAGATGATTTTTCCCTTGACAGGAAATTCCACAGATTTAGTCTTACCGGCAATCGTCAAATTACCCGAAGCAATAATATTTAAAGTGTCACCCACGATTGAAGATATTTTATTATCATTTAACTCAAAAGTAATTTCAGGATGCTCCTCGTATTTAAGGGCATTGTAGGTCTTTTTATCCATAGTAGAACCTCTTGGGCTGATAATGCTAATTACAGGAACTACAATACTGACACTGGCAATATCATCTCCTTTTTTAGCTTTACCTTTTTTTAACATCTTCCCTCCAACTTCAACGCTGCCTTTCACGGTATTCACTTCGCTCGTCCAGCCATGGAGTGTGGAAGAGCCTGTAATCGTCATAACAGTTTCTTCAGTTACATTCAGTTTAACTGTTTGAGCCACACTTAATGTGTAAACAAACATCAAACAAGCCACGAAAAATATTCTCGACATCTTCATCTTTATTTTAGTTTTTGTTTTTTAAATCAATAAACAAGCCAAAAAAATTAATTAGCTCCGGCGCTCCTTGCCGCCTTCACCTCAATTTCTGATATGGCTGATCCATTATTTCCAAAATTTGTTCTAATATAAGTTAACACTTCCGCAATATCCTTATCTTGTAGATAGTCAAGTTTGGCCATCACGTTATTATACTCCTGGCCATTTACTTTTATCGGGCCTTCCATTCCATGGAGCACAGTGCCTATAAGTATATTTTTATCTCCCAATACTCCCTCAGTCTGTACTAAGGTCGGATATAGTCCGGGAACACCTTCTCCATTTTCCATATGACATGCGAGACAAAATTGCAAATACACCAACTGCCCGGGAGCCATAGGTTTTGCCAACGTTTTTTTTGTGGTTGGCACAATTTTACCTTTTACAATTCCTTTTTTCCCATCTGAACATGATTCCAACAAAAACAATGTAAAAACTGCTAATAAAAACCGATACTTCCTCATTTAAAAAATACATTGAAATTTTCCTCAAATTAATGTCATAAAATATTGGAAAGCAATGATAGTCATTAATCTATACGATTGAGCTCAATGTAATTTCCTTCCCTTTCTAATTCCTTTGTCCTTTTATTGATGTCATATGTCGACGGCATATTTATATTTGTAATTATTGATTCCAAAGTACATAACTTCTTATTTTTCAATAAATTGTTTCGCAATCTTGAAGTTGAATTGGAAAAAAAATTTAGTTAACTATTATAAATAATTATAAACTGAATGTATCCCAATTCATCCTTTTAATAAATAATCTCCTTTAGAAATTTTACCCTTAAATTATATGATAAATTAAAAAATAAAATTGATGCCTGAATGTCGATGTAAAAAGAATATTGCATTTAGCATATTCCATTCAGTTTATGAATTATAGGTGCGGCAATGCGAATATCCTCATTCCAATAACAATGATTTTGTAGCAAAAGCATTGTTCCATATGAAGAAAAAATCTGCTATCTTGGCGCAAACAAAATGAAGTGATAGAAAAAGAATCTTTAAATTCAATATTTGAAAATTGGTTCGGCGAAAAAGCCAATCAAATCATCACAATTCCACAATCAGGTTCATACAGGGAATATTATAGAATAATAGGATCGAGTAAAACTGCGATAGGTGTTTACAATGAAGACCTTAAGGAGAACCGTGCATTTTTGAGCTTTACAAAGCACTTTTTTTCCATCGGTTTACCAGTCCCAGAAGTGCTCTCAGAGGATAAAAATGGCAAACTTTATCTTTTGTCTGATTTAGGGGATGAATCGCTGTTTGACTTTCTTCATAAAAAGCGAAGCCAGGTAGGTATTTTTCCGGGATCGGCAATCAAAGCATATAAAACTGCATTGACCTTACTGCCTGAATTTCAGCTCACCGCATCGGAAAAATTGGATTACACCCTATGCTATCCCAGAGATGCTTTTGACAAGCAATCTATGATGTGGGATTTGAGTTATTTCAAATATTACTTCCTCAAATTGGCCAAAATTCCTTTTGACGAGCAGCTGTTGGAAGACGATTTTCAGCAATTCACCGACTTTCTGTTGGGGGCTGACGCTGACTATTTTTTATACCGGGATTTCCAGTCAAAGAACATCATGATGGTGGAAGGGAACCCTTATTTCATCGACTACCAGGGAGGAAGAAAGGGTGCGCTTCAGTACGATGTAGCATCCATTCTTTACGACTCCAAAGCAAATATCCCGGCAGATATCAAGGACATCCTGCTAGATCATTATCTTGAGGTGCTGAGCAATTACCTTGACTTTAATAAAGAAGAATGGCTTGAATATTACAGGGCTTTTGTGTTGGTAAGGCTGATGCAAGCCATGGGGGCCTATGGATTCAGAGGCTTTTATGAGCGCAGGACGCAGTTTCTGAAAAGTATTCCCTATGCCCTTAAGCAATTAGACAACATTCTTAAAAATGATCTTTTCCCTAAAGGGTTTCCCTATATGGAAAAAGTGCTGAAAAGCCTTACGGAATCACGGGAATTAATGAAATACAGAAGGGATTTCAATACGCAAATACCATTAAATATTGAAATCCTTAGTTTTTCGTATCACAAAGGATTGCCAGAAAACAAGCAAGGAAATGGCGGCGGGTTTATTTTTGACTGCCGGGGAATTCATAACCCGGGAAGATATGAGCGCTTTAAAGACAAAAATGGAAAAGATGAAGAAGTCGTTGATTTTCTGAAAATGGGAGGCGAAGCGGAGGAATTTTTACATAATTCCATTCAACTTATTGAGCAAACAGCTGATAAGTATTTGAATCGGGAGTTTAAAAATCTACAAATAGCCTTTGGATGCACCGGAGGGCAACACCGATCTGTCTATTGTGCTGAGCGAATGGCCGAAAACCTTAAAGAAAAATATGAGGATAAGGTCATGATTCAATTAATACATCGCGAACAACCACAATTATGAAAGCAATGATTTTTGCTGCCGGCCTTGGCACAAGGCTTAGGCCAATCACCAATGACCGTCCCAAAGCCCTGGCCGAAATTCAAGGGACTCCAATATTGGAAATGGTCATCAGGAGATTAATCAATTATGGATTCAATGAAATAATCGTAAACGTTCACCATTTTGCGGATAAGGTGATGGAGTTCCTGAACTCAAAAAATAACTTTGGCATCAATCTACAAATATCCGATGAACGCGGAAAACTCCTCGACACAGGAGGAGGGCTTAAAAAAGCTTCCTGGTTTTTTGATGATAACGAACCCTTTTTAGTTCACAATGTCGATACGCTAACCGATATTGATTTACTAGATTATTATAATTACCATAAAAATAACAATGCCTTAGCTACACTTTTAGTAAGACATCGCCCCGGAAGCAGGTTTTTCCTTTTCGATGAGAATAAGCGACTTTGCGGATGGGAAAACGTGCTTACCAAAGAAAAGATTCTTGCCTCAAATGCCAATCGAAATCTGGAGCAAATTGCCTTTTCCTGTCTTCATATAATTGATCCTAAGATTTTCAAACTAATTGATGAGGATGGCTGTTTCTCTATCATTGATGTGTATTTGAGGTTGGCAAGAGCACATAAAATTATGGGGTATGTGGATGATAAATCTTACTGGCTTGATATCGGGACTCCTGAAAAATTACAAAGAGGTGCGCGCGAGATTGAAATAGAAGAATTTGTGGCAAAATGTTAATCTTCTGAAAACTCCTTGAGCATCTTCCTGTATTTTGAAAACACATTGGCACGGGATACAAATCCCACATATTTGCCATCTTCCAGCACGACAATGTTGAATTGTGGCGTCCTCTGAAATTTCTCAACAATATCCTCCATAGAATCATTCTTGGTGGCTGAGGTCATTGGCGCGTGCATTAAGTTGGAGACCATAACCGAATCATACAATTCCGGTTTAAAGATCACAACCCTGATATCATTGAGATGTACTACACCATAAAAAATCCCATCATCATCCACCACAGGAAACACATTTCTTTTTGAAGTGGTAATTACTTTTACCAACTCCCCGAGGTTGGCATCTTTATGAACAGTTTTAAATTTTGTTTCTAACAGATCCTTTACGTTCATCAACGAGATCACCATTTTGTCTTTATCGTGCGTAAAGAGTTCCCCTCTCCTTGCCAACTGCCTTGTGTACACGGATGTTTTTACAAAGTAATTGATCGTAGTGTAAGAAATCGTAGAAACAATCATAAGCGGAATAAACAAATGATAACCACCTGTCAATTCTGCTATTAGGAAAATCGCAGTCAATGGCGCATGGAGCACTCCGGCAATCAATCCGCACATACCAATCAAAGCAAAATTGCTTGATACTATGGTGTCATATCCCATATATTTCAAAATTTCAGCTAAGAACAATCCTGTGTTGACACCAATAAACAATGTGGGGGCAAAAATGCCACCAATACCACCGGCTCCAAAAGTTGCTGAAGTGGCAATGCTTTTTAGGAAAATTACCGCTAAAAACATCAGTATAATTGCGATGGAATGCTCGCGGTATTCATAGAACATACTGTTCTTAAAAAGCTCCGAATAATCTCCTTTCAAACTGGAGCTCACCACGTCATATCCTTCGCCATATAGTGATGGTAAAAAGAACAGTAAAACTCCAAGAATAGCCACACCCAAAATCAGCTTTGCATACCAGGCTTTTATTTTATCGAAAATATCTTCAACAAAATTATAAATCTTTGTAAAACTCAAGGAAACTAAACCCGCCAACACTCCAAGAATGATATAAAAAGGAATATTCCCAAGGCTAAATTGGTGGATCACCTGAAAATCATAAACCGTAAAATGACCCATAAAAACATAGGAAACCAATGCTGCTGTTACGGATGCGATTAGTAAGGGCACCAATGCTGCCATGGTTAAGTCGAGCATTAATACTTCGAGGGCAAAAATTATTGCTGCAATAGGCGCTTTGAAAATTGCCGACATCGCTGCCGC
>JAUUZS010000241.1 GCA_030589835.1 Cyclobacteriaceae bacterium | reverse complement strand
CCTCTTTTCGCCACATTGCTGTAGGATTAATGATCGAGGACTCTATGAACTGCTTTATTAGTATGTCTTTATATGCTATGATGCTGTTTGACCAGTTTACATAACGCTCGAATCCTTCCGTCTCAGCCTTATTCTCCACATACTTCGCCCTTCAAGCGACAACGTCATATACGGAATTATTTTCAAGAAAAGAGAATTGCTTCATAAGCCTGTCAGGGAAGCTCCAGTCGTCGGCATCCATACGGGCAATGTATCTGCCTTTGGCAACTTTCATCCCCCGGTTGTGCGCATGGACAACCCCTTGTTTTTGCTCATGGATCAATATGAAACGATGATCCTCGACACAATATTTGGAGGCTATTTCAACACTTTTATCATTCGAATTATTATTTATAAGAATGCATTCGAAATTTTTAAAAGATTGATTCACCATGCTGTTTATTGCCCTTTTGAGTGTAAGGTCTGCATTGTAGAATGGAAGGATAACGGATATATCAGGCATTAATATGGAGTTGTACGGTAATCATCCAACCGGTTTCTATCTTCAAATAGGATCAAATTTATAAATGTTTTTATCTGTATGATGATCTTCATGAAAATAGTATAAGGAATATTAACTTCAAAAGTATAAAATATCAAGTATTGCCATCTCGTTGCTCGCACCTCAAAGCTCAAAACGCTCATTTCCTATCAAACAATCTATCATTCATACCTATTATTCTTTAAAAAGTGAGATCATTTCATAGCTTTGTGGGTCGCATAAAATATTTATAAGCGATGGATTAGAATAATATTATGAAATTTGAAGATTTTAAGCTGAACGAACACCTGATGGAGGCGTTGTCTTATATGGGGTTTGATAAAGCAACTCCTATCCAGGAACAGGCCATACCAGAAATACTTGATGGGAAAGATTTGATTGCGAGTGCACAGACGGGCACAGGAAAAACGGCAGCTTTTTTATTGCCTATTTTGCATAAGTTAACTGACAAACACGATCAACTAAATACCCTGATCATCGTGCCCACAAGAGAGTTGGCCATTCAGATTGACCAGCAAATAGAAGGATTTTCGTATTTCACGCATGTCACATCATTGTCAGTTTATGGCGGCGGCGAAGGCCAGGATTGGGAAACACAAAAGAAAGCACTCACCAAGGGTGCCGAGATTATTGTGGCAACCCCTGGTAAATTAATTTCGCACCTCAATATGGGGTATGTAAATTTTGATCATTTGCAACATTTGATTTTAGATGAGGCAGACAGGATGCTCGACATGGGATTTCATGATGACATTCAGAAAATCATTACTTTTTTGCCTAAAAAGCGGCAAACACTGATGTTTAGTGCCACCATGCCTGCTAAAATAAATGAGTTGGCCAAGAAGGTTTTAATTGATCCGATAGAAATAAGCATTGCAATGTCAAAACCGGCCGAAGGGGTACTTCAAGCCGCTTGTCTTACATTTGATACTCAGAAAACACCTTTGATCAATTCCCTGATTTCTAAAAAACCGGAAGTGAAAGCAATTTTGGTTTTTACCTCTACCAAGAAAAAAGTTTCTGAAATCGTCAGGGGTTTGAAATCCAAGGATTATAAAGTAGAAGGTATATCTTCGGATCTGGAACAGAGTGAACGTGAAGAAGTATTGCTGAGATTCAGGTCAAAAGAAACCCGCGTATTGGTAGCAACGGATGTCATGAGTCGCGGAATTGACATCAAGGACATCAATTTTGTGATCAATTACGATGTGCCGGGAGACCCTGAAGATTATGTGCATCGGATAGGCCGGACAGCAAGAGCTGATACAACTGGTGTGGCACTTACCCTGATCAATGAAGATGATATGTACAAGTTTGACCGGATCGAAAAACTGATCGAACGTAAAGTACAGAGGATGACATTGCCAGAAGCCTTAGGAGATGGGCCGGAGTGGAAAGTTGGTGGTGGAGGCCGTTTCAAATATTCTAAAGGCAAAGGAAATTTCAAGGGACAGGGCAGAAAGAAGCCAGGCAAGAAGAAGTCTAGTTAGGCCCGGCATTATGCTGTAAGGGCTTGTATTATTTAGGCAATGCCAATACGTCGATGGTTCCTTTTTTAGGGACCATTTTATTAAAGTTAGAAACAGCAATAGCCTTGTTGTTTGCGGCATTAGACAAATCATAGTTTAATTCGCTAAAAAAGCCTTCGTAATCTTTAAATATTATTCCTCTTTCTTCCATTACGTATTGACCAACTTCAAAAATGATTTGTGGGCGAAATTTTTCAATAGTCATTTTTGCCCCTAGAAGCACATCAAACTCATGGCCGTCTGTATCTATTTTGATGAAGTCAAGTCGGTCAATCTGTTGCACCTTTACAAATTCATCAATAGTTGTAGTTGGCACTCCCTCTGTTGGCATGGCCTTACCGCCATGCACCGGGTGCTGATCTGATCCTACCTCCTTATTTATTTTCCAGCTAGAAAAAGCTTTAATTTCATGCTGTGCCATTCCTTCACATGAGATAAAAGATTGAACCGGTTGAATGATTTTGGCTATTTCGTGATTTAATTCAAGATTTCTTTTTAATTTTTCGGTGGCATAATGCGTGGGTTCGAATGCATAAACTTTTCCTTTTGGGGCTTGCTTTGCAAAGTTCAGCGACATAATCCCTACGTTTGCTCCCACATCAAAAATTACCGCATCTTCCCTTAGGTTCAGGTATTTATTTTCGGATACGTGTTTTTGAAAATTGCCAAACAGGAATAATGAAAGGTCCAACCCTTCGGTAATATCAATTTCAAAGCTTATTCCATTTCTTTTTATAACCCTTTTTTGGGTTCCATAGATTGGCTTGATGATTAAATATAGAATTCTGGCCAGGAAAAGTTTGATTCTGGTGATGGGGAAGCTGTTCAGGATTGGATTCATTCCGAATTAATTAATTAATAAAATTTTATTTTCCGGGCAGCATAACCCACCATTCTAAGCAGCAACAAACCATGACTGAATCTTGAAATATTGGTGTCTCCATATACGCGTTCTCGATATCTTATCGGCAAATCAATGATTTTAAGATTCATTTTATATGCACCGAATATCAGGTCATAATCCCCAAAAGGGTCAAATTCACCAAAAAACGACCGGTTTTTAATTAATTTTTCATAGTCGCTTTTAAAGATCACCTTGGTGCCGCAGAGTGTATCTTTAAGTGGTTGTTCCAATAGCCAGGAAAACATAATGCTGAAAAATTTATTTCCAAACAGGTTTAATATACGCATGGCATTTTTTTCCATCGGATATACGAGCCTCGATCCATTGATAAATTCACCTTTATTTTTGGTTATGGCATAATAAAATGAGGGAATATCCTCTGGAGGAACTGTGAGGTCCGCATCCAGGATCATCAAAATATCGCCAGTGGCCATGGCAAATCCTTTTCTTACCGCATCACCTTTTCCTTTTCCGGATTGCTGACCAATTTTAATGTCCCATTGAGGGTATTTTTCGGGGAGCATTTGCATTTGCTCCCAGGTATCATCTGTTGAGTTGCCTTCGATAAAGATGATCTCCTGCCGTGAACCAAATTTCGGCAACCGCTGAAGGGCATCTTCAAGATTGCCACTTTCGTTTCTGGCAGGGATTACAATGGTGGTGGAATATTCTTTCTTTGGTAAGTCACAAATGGGCCGTGCAAATACATATTGATTGAGACAGAGGTGATTGATCAATGGTAATCGACCGATAAATTTATTCAGAAACCATGAAATTACAGGTATATTGATTGGCAGCAATACACGCCGAGAAGATCGATATGTTTCATAACCTGCCAGGTAAAGGAAGGTTTGGAGGTCTTTTTTTGTGAGCCAATTTTGCTTTGGGCTTTTTCTTTTAAACCCAATTAATTCTCCTATTATAAGTGCCGGTTCCCATAAAAAATTATAATAGTTGATGATGATCCTGGTCCTGTGATGGCACACATTTTTGAGCGATTCAAATACCTTGAGGACATCTACAAAATAGCCTGTTACATGAGATAAAACGATAGTGTCAAATTTAGTGTTCAGATTTATAGTTTCAGCATCCTGAACATAAAAATCAATATCCGGGTAGTGCTCTTTTGCTATATCAATCATTTTTTGGGAAAAGTCAATGCCCGTTTTTTTTCTGCCTTTCATTTTGGCAAGCATGTCACCTGTGGCGCAGCCTATCTCCAGCACGGCATCGTCTTCATGAATGAAATAATTGCAATACCTGACAATATCATTCCAAAAATAGGCATACCGCTTACGGTACTTTTTAAGGTTCGGCGCCAGTTTTTCGAAATGATTCAAAAAACCTTTTCTTCGTTTACTTCTGATGTTATTGTCTGTGTGCGTCACAAAAAGATGGTTTATCGGGGTATGGTTAACGAATTTCGTAAAGGTAAGCGGGCCAGTTGTCCCCTAATTGATGTGCTAGTTTCAACTTTCCGGGATAAGCCTGATTTATGGCCCCCAAATATCTCCTTACCGTATTTATTATTCTACTGTTGGGATCATCAGGATTGGTTCTGATATTGGCCATGATCACATGCGTAACCCCGGCATCCTTTAGCTTATTGTATAATTCTTCCGGACTACCAGGAGGAACCTTCCAGATGCCGTAAAAATTTTTACCTCCACTATATATGAAGGCCATTCCGGGTTTTCTGCATGCAACGAAAGCTTCTGCATGCAGATTGTCATTTGTCCACTTGGTCATATTCAGATAATTCACCCAGTCTTCAGGAAATCCATAATATTTATCACCACCAATATATTTTGATATCACTTGGGTTTGGGGTGGAATGGCAGTAAGCGTTCGGTATAGGTTTGCAACCCCTAAAATTGCAATTAAAATAAGGAAGACCGACGCATATTTTTTTAGCTTATTTGTAAAGAAGAAATACAACACATATATCATATAAACCATTAAAAGTGGTGTAAAGATAATGATCAGCCTTTCCTGGTTCCAGTATGTTTGAAGCGCAAGAAATGTGGTGCCAAACGCCACAGCAGAAAAAACTCCTATGAACAACCAAAATCTAGATTTTTTAAACAGAATAAAAAAACCGGAAATGAATAGCGCATAAATCACAACGGTTGCAAAAGAACTCCCCTTAAAATTGTCCTTTTTCGACAAACCAAAAATATTGATGAAATGGTATCCCAGGTATGCCTTGCTGTTATCAACAAAACGCACCAAAAAGCCATAGGCATCCTCTTTGCCCAAATCGGGTTTATAGGGATTTTTAAGTAATAATGTGCTCCCCTGGCTGGCGATTTGAACTTCTTTAGTTTCCCATATTGATGTTTTAAGGACTTTGAATGAAACAGTCCACATGGCAAATGCTGCAAGCATGAAGGTTGCGAATTTCCAGTTTTTGATCAGCAGAAAATACAGGACAACTGCAATCACTACCACCAAACCAATATTTTTTGTGATGGTCAGCAAGAATAATAATAACCCGCTTAGTACAATATTTTTTACATGAGTTTTCAGATTTTGTTTGTCAACAGACTTTCGTATAAAGGATTTTTCGAAATGGAATAAAAATATGCTTTGAATACATAGATAGAAAGTTTCATTGTACGTTGCACTTCCGTAATAAAGGATTGCCGAACTGGAACTGATCAAAAACATGACAATGAAAAGCGTGAATGGAGAAAGGTAGTTTTTAAACACCCGGAAGGTGAACCATTGATGGATAAGTAGGCAAAGCAAAGAAAAAAACTTTAACACAATCAAATTCATACCGCTCAGGCCAATGATCACCCCGATTATCATGGGGTACAGTGGCCCTTGAAAAGAAGGAAAGGTTCCTTTGGTAATAAAATTGAATGCCCTATTGATATACATGGAATCATCACCTCCGATTGATACTTTGGGCTCAAAGAGCAGGAGGCCAAGGATGAACGTGAGCAAAAGGCCTGACCATAAAATCAAAAATTCTTTGCCTTCAAAAAACGTGTCGAGTTTTTGAAGTGTGTCCTTTTTTGAGGTTCGTGTCATTTTTGCTTTTTTCTGACTCATCTGTTTTTTCAATTGATTTTGATGCAGAAATAAAAAAATATTGACAAATATAAAATATTGCTTACAAATCAGTACTTTGAGGGAACTTAAGTTTAGGGTGTTTGGTATTTTTTTTTGATTGGTAGCAATGTATTCACTCTGTATTCGTACAGTAATTGAAGTCGAACATTTTTTTTACAACCTAATCGGAATGAATATTGTCCTTAATTACAGGTAAAAATGGTAAGTCTGTTCAAGGTGACAGCGATTTCTATAGTGAGAATTTTATTTTTGTGATTTGTTAAGAATACTGATGTCAGGATCGGGAAAACAGTTACTAGTATTATCATTCCTTTTTGGGATTTTATCATTCGAGGTTTTTGCCCATGAGGCGGCAGGAATACGTTTTGTTGAAAATCGGGGTCAGTGGGATAAAAATGTATTTTATAAAGCGGCTATTCCCGGAGGGGATTTGTACGTGCTCAAAAACAAATTGAAATATGTGTTTTACCAAAAAGCGCAGAAAGGGCATGAAGGATTAACTGAAGGAAATGAATCGGGTAACAGAATTAGCTCACTGGCGAATAATAAAAAGTTAATTCACTCCATCGAGCTTTCATTTCAGGGAGCAAACCATAATTCAAAAGTTGTGAGTAAGCATGCTTATCCTGAAAAGATTAATTTTTTTAAAGGCAACGATG
>JAUUZS010000364.1 GCA_030589835.1 Cyclobacteriaceae bacterium | reverse complement strand
GGAATCTACAATAAGCTCCCCCCCTATCGAATTGTGCATTTGGATAGATTCTGCTGTTGTATTTGGAATTAGATGATGCGCTCTGCTATAATCAAAAAACACGTTCGATCTCAGCCTGTAGAAATAAACCAACCCTGCAAATCCCCAATCGGGATAAATCAAGGGCATATGGTAATTCGATCCTATTTTATATATATAATCATAAACAGGCCTGGAATACCCACGGGGATAGGTAAAATTATCACCATATGAATAATCGTTCCCTTCATTTTCTTCCTGATAGGCTAGCTGAAAAGCAAGATTATGATTTTTGAACAATCCGGGGAAAACCAACTCACTTCCTACAAACAACTGCTTTGCGGTAAGCTCATCGAGCGAATTACGATATGAAACTCTCACATTTTGGCTATAGGACGAAAGGATATTTTGTTTGGCTCTTTTTCTGATATTTAAAAACGTCAAATCAAATTGCGAAGAGTGCAACTCAAAATCACTAACCTCCACATGCACATTATCGTCAAAATCCACAGATGTAAAGGCATATCTGGCTCCTAAGCCCAACTTCCGTGTATATGTTCCTGAACTTAAATCCAATGGCACGGTGATCCCCGGTTTAATCTCACTTTCACTCCACGCTACATGCACATCCTGAACAAAATTTCCATCAGCATCATGTGTCTGTACGATATCCTGGCGTTTGGTATAATTTGTTCCTAAAGAAAAAACAGGATATAATTGCGCATAGGAAAGGTTGAAAAAGTAATTGAAATTCTCATCATTTCTATTGTAACGCACTCCGAGCTTCATGTCCAGCGTATTGAGTATGTTATCCGAATGCAACGCCCATTCATAATTCGGATCTGCAAAAAACAAACTCCAACTATGAAGGTTAATCAGCTTTGATACAGATGAGTATTTCTTTGTAGCATACATTTTGTCAGGAATACGATCGGTAATATCGCCACCTTCTTCGCTTGCCGCAATAGATTTATATTGCGGCATTTCTGTTGGCTCGAGATATTCGATTTCTTTCAATACCTCGTCATCCACAGTCATTATCTTTATGTCACTTCCCAGTGAAGAGAATTTGCTAAAATACAATTGATCCCCTTTTACTGCCGGCGTATAGGCTCCTGTAACGACGCTGCTAACGGAGTGTATTTTGCCATTATCCATATGCACACGGTAGATGTTATCAATTCCTGAATAGGAGGCCGAAAAGTAAACGTACTTTCCTTGTTGCCAGGGGATCCCGATTTGGTGAAAGGTAAATGGGACAAGATGCTCTATTTGACCTTGATCCGGGGCTATCTTTACCAGTGCAACTCTTCCTTTTTTGTCCCTGGCGATGGCGAGGATATAGGCATCATGCTCTGCCCATTTCGGATAGGAATAGTAATAATTGTCGGGATTGTGGATTTCCTTTATCAATGAGCCGGTTTCAACATCTAAAATATGCAATCGATAATTCTGATCTTCACTCGCCTGGAATACGACAATTTTTTCGCCATCGTAAGAAAGGTCAGGAGAGAAATATTTTGATGAGGAGGTCAGCTTTTTTCTTTTTTTTGTTTCAATATCATAATAAATAATATTGGAATTGACTTGCCAACTCCATCGTTCATCCTGACCAATTTCTGCCCACACCAGTTTTTCATTTTTATAAGAAAAATAACTGTCCAACACTCGACCCTGACTTTTAATACGCGTTTCTGCACCTGAGGGACTTATCCGGTAGAATGCTCCTATCTCTTTATAGCTTGATTTATATACGATGACATTTTCCTGCTTGTCAAAATAAGGATACCTATAATTGGTAAATGTTTCTTTTTTATCAACAAGGTTCAATTGTGTTGTTTTTGTTGCAGGTGTTGACGACAAACTATCCCACCCGGATTGATAATGCTGCAGCGCATTGTAATAAAATTTGTTTGTAGAAAATGTCGTCTTTTTTTTCAAGCTTCTGGAAAAAGGATAAAACACGCCTTTATATTTTCCTGCATCGGACAATACGCCTTTCCAAATATCATTTCCATATACCTCTCTGCCGTAATTGCACACTAAATAACCCAGTGCATAGTGATTTGGCACAAAGTCTTTGATGGAACCATTGCGTGCCTTTTGATAACTATAATGCCTACCATCAACATACAGGCCTTTGTACCCAACATAAAAGGCAGGTATTCTTCCTCTCCCTTGTGCGGTCAAAGCCGTTTCGCTCACCACCGCATCCCCTTCCCAAAACCAATTCGGAATACTTAATGAAGAAAAAGAAGCCCAACCCATTTCCCCGGCAAGAATATAAGCCAGGTTTGTCAATCCTTTTCTTGCATTTACCTCTTGCAGCGCATGGCGGTATTCGTGAATGGTGAGCATATCTAACCAGTTAGATCCTATTCCATAACTGTTTTGGGGCTGATTAAGATAGAATTCAGATATAAAAGGCGCCAGCCCAAGGTAACCATTCGAGATGACCGTTTGCTTATGCAGGACTACATTCAATTTCTTGTGTTTTTCTCCGATAGATCTCCTTGTGTTTTTGCTTAGGTAATGAATGGTATTTGCCACCCGCTGTGCCTGTTTTTCTGTACCGACAGGATATATAACCCGGAGTGTATCCGTATCAATTTGCTTCCATTTTACAGATAAAGGATTGCCACCAAATTCTTGTGCCAAAGAGGAAGTATTTATCTGAATAAAGGCAAAGAATAGGCAGAAAGAAAAAATGATGTGTAGCTGGACTTTTACTCGTATGTGCATACTCAAAGGTAATCTCTTAACAACTAATAAATTAGTCATATGTTGAACACTTCCTTTATTTTTGGTAAATCCTGATCAATATCACCTGTTGTCCAAAAAGGATCTAAGAATTTAACATATTTTCTTTTCCTGTCCATAATGCATCTGACAATGGGGATTTTGGCTTTGTCTGCGATAAAATAAAATCCGGTCTTCCATTTGCCAACATTTTTCCTGCTTCCTTCAGGTGCCAGGCTAACGACAAATTCCTCATGACTATTATAAATATCAACAACCTGATCGACCAGATTGTTGCTTTTGGAGCGGTCAACCGGATATCCTCCGGTCAAGCGGAAAAACCATCCGTAAGGTGCCTTGAACAACGATTGTTTTCCTAAATATTTTGAATTGAATCCCATAACGCCTCGGGCCACAAGCCCAACAATAAAATCGGAATTCTTTGTATGAGGGGCTACAATAATGATGTATTTTTTTTCATTACGAGGAACATCGCCAATAACTTCCCATCCCATTAACCACCAGATCAATTTAAAAATATACTTCATTTAATTATATTTTATAAACACGTTTTGCACTACAGACAAACACCCATTCTCACTTTCACTCCACTTTTTACCTTCGTCCTTATACTTTTAATGCTAAAGATTTTATGTGCGCAAAGGCTTAAAATTAATCTAATCTTGGAAAACTGGCGCATAACCCGAGCCTTTTTGTAATAAAAATAACCATAGAGGTGGAAAGGCGCTAAGATTCCCAACCACCTTCCCGTTTATAAGGTAAATTCAGATTATTTCAGACGGCTTGTTGAATAGGTTGATGAAGGCTGTCATCCAGTATGTTAATTAACAGCTACTATCACCATTTTCATGCCCTTGTATGTTGGGCTGAAAAAACTTGCACTTGAATATGCTGAACAAACTCTCACTTTATAGATTGATGCAACTCAAAAATAGAGAACAACCAAAGCCCCTTTTACCTGGTAATTTCAGTGTTTGCTATTTTTTCGTAGAATTTCACAATGCTCGAATGATCTTCAACCCCACAACCATCTTGTTTGATGGCCTGCATTATTTCCATGACCTGTGAAGCAAGTGGCAAAGGAGCACCAACGCTTCTGGATGTTTCCAATACATTGCTCATATCTTTAATATGCAAATCAATCCTAAACCCGGGGTCGAAATTCCGATCCATCATCATCGGTGCTTTCGCATCCATAACTGTGCTCCCAGCCAGGCCTCCTCTGATCGCTTTATATACCAAATCCGGACTTACACCTGCTTTTTGCGCCAAGACCATGGCTTCGGACACCGCAGCAATATTGAGTGCCACGACTACCTGGTTACATAGTTTTGCCGTGTTGCCGGCGCCTATATCTCCAACATATACGGCAGACCCGGCCATGGCCATCATAATATCATAGTTTGCTTCAAACACTTCTTTTTTTCCTCCCACCATCACCGCTATGGTTCCCTCAATGGCTTTGGGTTCCCCTCCGCTAACCGGGGCATCGAGCATTTCAATGCCTTTGGCGGCTAAAGCTTTTGCAATTTCCTTGCTAGCAAGCGGGGCAATGGAACTCATATCGATCAAAACAGATCCTTCCAAACCGCCTTCAATAAGCCCTCCTTTTCCCAATACTACTTCTTTAACCTCAGGTGAGTTTGGAAGCATGGTAATGATGGTCTTTGTTTTTCCTGCCAGCTCTGCTGCGGTTTCTGCCGATTCAGCACCAAGGGCAGTCAGCTCATCAACGGATGCCTTATTAATATCAAAAACGACCAACTCATATCCGGCTTTTATTAAGTTTTTAGCCATTGGCTTGCCCATTATACCCAATCCAATAAATCCTAATTTCTTCATAATTTTATCTTCTTTAATATGTTTTTTTATTCTTTACTTTTCTTTCAATTATTTTGATAACAAAACCAAAATATCATTTACGTTTGTCCCTGTTGGACCAGTTATTATTAAATCGTCACCGGCAAGTAATGCGTGGTACGAATTGTTGTTTTTGAGGCATTCTTCAGGATCAATGGACTTATCACGCATCCGCTTTAGCGATTTTCCATCGACCATAGCTCCTGCGGCATCCGTTGGCCCATCCGTTCCATCTGATCCCAAGGAAAACACGACTACATCCCCCATCCCCTCAATACCCATAGCAGCAGCCAATGCGGTTTCCTGATTTCGTCCACCTATGCCATTACCAGTAAGGCGAACCACAGTCTCACCACCTGCAATAATCGCACAGGGCAGTTTTGGAAAAAACTGACTTCTTTT
>JAUUZS010000087.1 GCA_030589835.1 Cyclobacteriaceae bacterium | reverse complement strand
TAAAATCGACCAAATATAACAATTTTAGATAAGCTGGATTCAATTATTGTCTATGAGGTATTTCCTTATTAATTTGTGGAAAAACAAACCAAATAAAATGAAATCCAAAATTTTACTAATACTGATCGTATTTTTATTTCAAGACCAATTCTCTTATTCTCAAACAAACCTTAAAATTTCCTGGTGGAACCCGGCTCAAAATGAATTCAAGGTGATTGAAGGCCAGGAATGGCCAGATGACCTGCAGTCCGATTATGATCGTTTGCCCTTAGATGCGGAAAGAAAAGTCAGGAAAGCAGTCTGGAATTTATCGAAACATGCTGCCGGACTTTCCATTCGCTTCAGGAGCAATTCAAGCGATATTAAAATTCGCTACAAGGTAAATGGCAACCATGCTATGCCACACATGCCGGCAACGGGTGTAAGCGGAGTGGATCTATATGCCAAAAATAGTGATGGCGAATGGATGTGGTGCAGAGGAAATTGGGCTTTCGGAGATACTGTAAGATACGATTATAAAAATATCAATCCAAAGGAGCTACACCATGAACTGGGAAGAGAATATCGCTTGTACTTGCCGCTTTACAATTCTGTGGAGGGGCTTGAGATAGGTGTCCCCGAGCACACACGATTTGACCCCTTGCCCATCCGCCAGGAAAAGCCCATAGTAGTCTATGGCACTTCAATTGCCCAGGGAGCATGTGCTTCACGACCGGGAATGGCCTGGACTTCTATCCTGGAAAGGAAAATGGATAATCCATTGATCAATCTGGGCTTTTCAGGAAATGGACGGCTGGAAGATGAGCTCATAGATTTGATGGCAGAAATTGACGCGAAACTTTATATTCTGGATTGTCTGCCAAATTTGAGCCCAAACAAAAATTTGTCGTTGGATGATGTTCGAGGAAGGATTATTTCTTCAGTAAAAAATTTAAGCAAAAAGCAGCCGGAGGTTCCCATTTTACTGGTGGAACATGCAGGGTATTCTGATGGATCGACAAACCTAAAGCGGCAGGAAACTTATACCGAATTGAATCAGTTACTTCGTGAAACGTATGCCGGTTTAAAGGCTGAAGGTGCGGACAACATCTATATGTTGACCAAAGCAGAAATCAAACTAGGATATGAGGATTTTGTTGATGGAACGCATCCTTCCGATTTAGGTATGATGCACTATGCAGAGGCATATGAAAAATTTATACGTCTCATCCTCAATGAGCCAATAGGGAAATCCTCCACAATTATCCCCGTCACACAGTTAAGAGAACCCGGCAATTATGATTGGGAACTACGTCATCAGGAGCTATTAAGAATGAATAAAGCAGCTCCACCGAAAATTTGTTTTTTTGGTAACTCCATCACCCATTTCTGGGGAGGATTGCCTGAAGGGCCTTATTCAAATGGCGGTAATACCTGGGATGAAAATTTTAAAGATCTAGGAATCAGAAATTTTGGTTTTGGCTGGGATAGAATTGAAAATGTACTCTGGAGGGTATATCATGGGGAGCTGGAGGGTTTTGAGGCAGAACAAATTGTGGTAATGCTCGGCACAAACAATTTGCATTTGAATACCGACGAAGAGATTATTGATGGCCTGAGACTTCTAATTCAGGCTATGAAGGCCAGACAGCCAAATGCCAAATTGTCCTTGATCGGGGTATTGCCCAGGAAAAATTATGAAGAACGGGTTTATGATTTGAATTTAAAGATTTCAAAACTGGCAGGCTCATTGCAGGTTCATTATACAGATATCGGTAGAAATTTATTGAATGAGGATGAAAAAATTGAGGAATCCCTTTTCTCAGACGGATTGCACCCTAATGTGGAGGGATATCGGATTCTTGGTCCGGAATTGAGGCAGTATTTGAAAAGATAGATTGAGCTAAATAATTATTCTGGAAATCAGATTAATGTGATATCCCTATTGCGTATTGGCCCGATTTGACAAAAAAAGCCCTCAGTAGTTAAATAACTGAGGGCTTGGTAATGGTTAGGAAATAATTCTTATTTCCCAATCATTAGATCTTTCAATGAATAAAAGATGGAAAGCACATCTTTTTTGGTCTGTTCATCTTTATTATGCTTATCCAATACCGCCATTGCATCATCGATCACATGCATATACTCCGTGGCATTTATGTTCATGCCCTTGTGGGTTGTGGTCATATCCCTGCCTTTATAAACCTGGGGGCCTCCTGATCCTGCACCAAAAAAGGCGACAGTGTGCTTTTTAATTTGATCAAGGTATTCAGGCCTTTCCTTATAAGGCAAGAAACGAGCGCTTATAGCAGGATTATTCATGTGGGCTTCTACCACATCATCTACGATCGCTTTGATTCCTTCTTCTTCCCCAAGTCGTTCATACAAGGTGGCAATTTTTTCCGTTACAGTTTCCATAGTGTTAAATTTGATTTATAGTTATAAATATTCATGGTATATCAATATTTTCAATATTAGTAAGCTTCATGAAGACCTACTATAACATTTGGTTCAATTAATACCACATTTGGTTCAATGATGAAAAATCATATCTCAGGCGATTTTATTGGCTAGTGCTGAGGGTAGAATACCAAATCTGTTTTGAAAGCATTTTGAGAAATACGATGGGCTGTTAAATCCTGTTTCGAATGCAATCTCTGTTACATTACCTTTTTGTTTAGCCAGGAGTTTTAATGCTTTTTTTAATCGAAAATCCCTGATGAAATCGTTGGGTGACAGGCCAGTTAGGGTTGAGGTTTTTCTGTATAACTGCGACCTGCTCAATCCGATGAGTTTCCCGAATCTTTCCAAATCAAAGTCAGGATTGTTCCAAATTGCATCTGTGATATCCATCAAGCGCATAAGGAAATCTTCATCCGTTGGCTTCAAAGCTTTAATCGAACTGTTTTTTTTAAACCCATTTAATACTTTATGAGTATATGCTTCATGTACCGCCGACGACACCTTGATGTGATCATCATTTGCTACCTGACATAATCGCCTGGCTAGCTGTACAGTTTCACCAAAAAGCGCATTTTGTCCATTTACCGGAGATCCCGAACTCAAACCAATCCTGATTTGAAAAGGCTTGAATGACAATTCAGATTGCTTATGAATTGTAAGGGCACATTCAACAGCTTTTGAAACTGAAGTAAATGAAATAATATAATCATAATTGGATTGCTTCACTTCACGGCCATCGGCCTGTTTAACAGCGCTACGAACCATATTATGATATTCATTTATGATGTCCGAAGTCTTTTCATTGGCAAGGGTTGAATTAAATAATGCCGCATCTACAGCACAGAGATGCATGATAATCCTAAAAGCGGGCTCGCTGATTATGGGCAAATCAGAATTTTCAAGAAATTCGCTGGATTGAGGGTCTTCAATTCGCCCTAAAAAAGCGTTGACTAATGCGCTATCCACTTCAATTATCTGATGAGGGACCAACCCATGGGCATGATCGTGCATTTCTTTTACACAATTTTCATTTGGTGCTTCAATCAGGCAAAATGCTGTACCTCTTTCTTCATCAAACCAATACGTGAGGCCTTTGCATTGATATTTATCCTGAATTTTCAAATCTTCCCTGTGGGCTTCAGCAACATCTGTAGCGGTCACACTTTTCAGGTCGTGACGATCCATATAAATGGGCATAATTGTTGGTTTTATCTAGTAGTTTCAAATAATAACTAAATTATCACCATAGGTGTTTTGAATTAGGGTATAATCTGAAAATCAAGCAATGGCAGCAAATAGAGACGTAATCGTTGCTAAAGCATGCTTTTCGGATTGGCACTATTCCTTCTAATAAATTTAAACATTTAACGCTGTGATTTTTTTGGAAACATAATGAAGGTACTGAGTTCTGAAAATAGGGTATTTGTGGCCAACACACAATCTCAGTGATGGTTAAGGGATTTTCAGATAGAGATTGGTACTCATGTAAAGTGAGGTTTTGATTTTTATAATAGTAAAATGTGAAATGCCGAGCTTAACAATTTGGTTGACAATCATTATATCAAAAATGATTACTTTTGACCCCGCGTTAATGAATCCGGTTTAGCATTTCATAAGGATAAATGATTTTGACCCCGGACGTAGTTAATGAAATATTTTTATTATTTACCAAACAAATGATTTTAATAGCTGTTTAAGTTATCGTATGAAAGTAACCGTTTGCAGAAAGGAACATTTTAATGCCGCACATCGTTTACATAATGCCAGCTGGTCGGATGAAAAAAATCTGGCAGTATTCGGTAAATGTAACAATGCTAATTTTCATGGGCACAATTATGAGCTTATCGTGAAAGTTTCCGGCGAACCTGATGAGGAAAGCGGGTATGTGATTGACATGAAAATATTGAGTGATATTATTAATATAAATATTGTTGATCGTTTTGATCACAAAAATTTGAACCTCGATACGGAAGATTTTAAAAAATTATTGCCTACGGCCGAAAATATTGCTGTAGTGATTTGGAACATACTAAGAGGAAAAATCGACAAACAACTCGAAATAAAAGTAATCCTTTATGAAACAGAAAGAAACTTTGTGGAATTCCCGTCCTGTTAATGGATTGACAGTGGATGAAATTGGCGATGAACATGTCGGGTCATCCTATGAAACGCCGCTGCGTGATGATGCTTTCGATCTTGATGATGAGCTGAAAATTGAAATGATTCAAACACATTTTAAGGAAATCATGGAAATTTTAGGCCTGGATCTCACAGATGATAGCCTAAAGGGGACACCGGAAAGGGTTGCTAAAATGTATGTGAAAGAGATTTTCTCTGGACTTAATCCTAAAAATAAGCCCGAGGTGAAGCTCTTTGATAACAAGTACAATTACAACCAAATGCTTGTTGAAAAGGATATTACGATATACTCAAATTGTGAGCATCATTTTGTTCCCATTATCGGAAAGGTGCATGTGGCCTACATCAGCAGTGGCAAAGTGATCGGGCTTTCCAAGATCAACCGGATTGTACAGCATTTCGCAAAACGACCACAGGTTCAGGAGCGCATGACCGTACAGATTGGCAATGAAATCAAATCCCTTTTACAAACTGAAGATGTTGCCGTTTTGGTGGATGCCGAACACCTGTGTGTTTCATCCAGGGGAATTCAGGATACCTCGAGCAGTACAGTTACTTCCTTTTACCATGGAAAATTTGAGCAAATTGAAACCAGGAAAGAATTTCTATCCTACGTTTACAATAAATAATATCACGTTAAGGAAATATGATACTGGCAGCTTTATGAGCTGCCTTTTTTATGCAAAAATGTGGATTTACTGAGATTAACTAAGCGAGGAATTTATTGCCCGAAGGGTGATTTTTATATTGATGCATCCGGAAGGGTGGAGCGGAATATTATTACCCATGCGCACGCCGATCATGCCAGGCCTGGCCATATTTCTTACCTGGCACATAAAAATACCGTACCGCTGCTCCGATCCAGGTTGGGAAAAAATATCAATGTGCAGGCGCTAAATTATGCAGAAGTATTAAGCATAAATGGAGTAAAAGTGAGCCTGTATCCCGCCGGGCATATTTATGGTTCTTCACAAGTAAAAGTAAGTTTGGGGGGTGAATCCTGGGTGGTTTCTGGCGATTATAAACTAGAAGATGATCAATTGAGTGCGCCATTTGAACCTGTAAAATGCAATGTATTTATTACTGAATGCACCTTCGGATTGCCTGAGTACAGTTGGCCTGAACAGCAAACCGTTTATAATCAAATAAATAATTGGTGGAAGAATAACAGGGAACAGGGAATTACTTCACTTCTTTTTGGCTATGCCCTGGGGAAATCCCAGAGGATGATTAAAAATATTGATCATTCCATCGGGCCTGTGTTTGTTTATAAATCAGTTGGAAAAATGAACGAGGTCATCATGGAGGATGGAGGAAAACTTCCAAAAACAATCACCATAGATGAGAAAACAAGCTTGGAGGATATTCAGGGTAACCTGATCATAGCTCCACCTTCCATCACTTCAGGAAGGCTTATACGAGGGTTGAAATCCATTTCTACAGCAATGGCTTCAGGCTGGATACAAACCGGAAAGCATTTTGGAAGAAGTAAAATTGACAAAGGCTTCATACTTTCCGATCATGCTGATTGGGCTGGATTACTCCGTGCCATTAAAGAGACCAACGCAGAAAAAATAATTGCCATGCATGGCAAAACCGGTGAATTTGTCAAAAGACTAAATAAGCTAGGAATTTATAGTATTGAAATTGATGAATTGCAGCATCAACAGCTTAAATTGTGGCTGTAAAGCAACTAAATTTACAGACCGTATGCATCCTCAAAGCTCGTCGATATCTTTTGGAATAGTTGCTGATGTGCAATATTGCGATGCCCCTCCCTACAAGAATCGATATTTCAAAAACTCAATAGCCAAATTAAAAGGGGCGATTGAGGAGTTCAACAGCCATAAGCTGGATTTTGTTGTCAACCTGGGAGATTTGATCGATCATGATTGGTTGAGCTATGATGAAATCCTACCATTTTTTGAGCAAATTAAAGCTCCAGTTTATCATGTTTTGGGAAACCATGATTATGAAGTTGATGAGCAACATAAGGCTGAAGTCCATAAAAAAATAGGTATTCAAAAATACTATACTTTCGATATGGAGGGCTGGAGATTTATAGTTTTGGATGGAAATGAGATTAGTACATTTGCAAATGTTAAGGGATCCAAGAACTATCAAAAAGCAGAGCAAATGCTTGAAAAGCTAGAGCAAGAAGGCAAGGTGAATGCTAACTTTTGGAATGGAGGTATTGGTGAAAAGCAGTTAAACTGGCTGAATAACACCCTTGCTGTTGCGGAGAAAAAAAATCAGCAGGTCATTATATTTTGTCATTTTCCCATATACCCGGAGCACAGGCACAATTTGCTGAATGACTTGGAGGTATTGGGCCTAATCGAAAAATATGGATGTATCAAAGCATGGTTTAACGGGCATAATCATCATGGGAATTATGGGTTGATGCACGATACACATTTTGTAAATGTAAAGGGGATGGTTGAAACAGAATTTAATCTGGCCTATTCAGTAGTTCAGCTTTCAAAAACAGGTATTAATCTGGAAGGATTTGGCACTGAAATGTCGGCCAGACTTAGTATTTGAATTGAACTGAAGCAATATATTACCTTGTAATTAAGTATTAAAAATAGCGTTGTATCACAGCATTAACCGTTTTACTTTCGGCAAAATTTAAAACCATGAGAAATCTTCGTATTTTATTCCTATTGCTGTTATTTATTGGTCCATCCTGTAAAACCCTGATGACCTATACAAACGTTCTGAAATGTGATTTTAGAATGAAAACACTTACAAACACAGAATTGGCAGGAATAAGCATTCAAAACTTGAAAAGCTTTTCAGATTTAAACTTTCTAAATGCCGGGAGCCTGACAAAAGCGTATTTAAGTGGTAATGTGCCTCTGAATTTTCAACTAAATATCGAGGGAAAAAATCCGAATACTACGGCAGCTAAAATAGCGAAATTCGACTGGATTCTTCTGATTGATGGTGTGCAAATGGTCACTGGTACCAATCAACAAGAATATCAAATACCGGCAAATGGCGGAACTCAACTCATTCCATTAAATATTTCAGTAAACCTGTTGGAAGTGATTAATCAGGAATCAAAAAGTGCTTTGCTCAATTTTGCATTTAACCTGGCCGATGCCGGGAATAAACCCACTCGTGTAGATTTAAAGATCAAGCCCACAATTTATGTAAACAGTATCCCGATTACTTATCCGGGCTATATTGATCTTGGGACTGAGTTTGGTGGTTAGAAATAAAACTTAATCTAATCCATAAAAGAAATCAATTAGTTTAGCCAGTTCATCCGGATCATTTGCAGAGATCTTTTCCTTTTTAGCAAAAGCTGATAATTCCGATTGGTGCTTGCCAAGTGATTTTATCAGCTTTTTTACAGAAACTATTTTCTCGATCTCATTTTGACTTTTCATCAGAAAATGCTTATCGTAGCCACGTTCAAACCGAGCTGGTTTTGGATCTACATATGGCTTCGCCTCTTCTTTTTCAAAAAAATCCACTTTCATTTTAGTAAGAATGGTAGGGAACCGGTCATTCCACATATGGACAAACCCTGAAATAGGACCTTTCTTATCCTGCTTTATATACAAAAATACCTGATCTCCAATTACGACTTTGTCGATACTATTTGGATCAGCAAAAGCCATTATGACATTTTTTTGCTTATACTCAATTTCGTCATTGTGCAGGTTATATCGTAATGGAAGATCAGAAATTTTATATTTCCCATCGTAATATACCTCGCCAGGCTTAAATGCCTCATTTAAAAATGGAGATCCTTGAAATTCAGCTGAAGAGGGATTAATTGTTTTATTCCAATTATGACGCCCCACGAAGGTTTTAAGATCCATTGCTTCAAATGTGCCCTGAGCAAAAAGTGAAATTGGCGCCAGGCAAAGCAGCATAAAAACAGAAAATATGTTCTTTCTCATCATTATATATTAACTATTTATTAATTGACAATAAGGAACAACTTATTTCGACAGCGTTCCTAAGAAGCAATTTCAACTAATCAAATGAATAATAAAATCATATTTAAATAAAATTTGCATTTTTGAAACTCTTTAGAATAATCATGGTTAAGATTTATATAAGCGAATCATTTTCATATGGTTGCATTAAAATTTCTTATAGTCAATTTGTCACTATTTCTGTTTTACCCTGCAGAAAATGAATGGGAACTTAGCCTCGAAAAAGATGATATCAGTATTTTCACCAGGGAGGTAGAATTTTCAAATTTTGATGAGTTTTTAGCTGAGGCTAAAATGACAGGAACTATTAATGATTTCAAAAAAATTATTATAGACATTGAGCACTATTACGATTGGGTGCCTGACTGTAAGTCAATCGAAATACTTGAAAATCCCAACCCGGGCAATATCACCTATCATATGAAATTGAAAGTACCGTTTCCTTTTGCGAAGCGGGACATTGTACAGCAGATTATATTAAATGAAACTGAAAACAAGCTGGAGGTTCTAATCCAAAATCATCCCAATAAAGTTAAGAGAGAAAAAAAATATGTGAGAATGCTTCAGGCTCACGGAAAGTGGACTATTCAGGAAATTTCCAAAACCGAAATTTTGATCAGATTCCAATATTTTGCCGATCCAGGAGGAGATATTCCGGCCTGGTTGGTCAATTCTTTCATTGTCAAAAACCCTCATTTATCGCTGGTAAATATGCGTAAATTGATGGAGGATTGATGCAAAAGTATTGGCTGCGCATAATCTATCACATGATTTGATGAAAATAACTTATAATTGTAAATCCTATCATTACAATATACCAACCAATCCAGAGAGAGAATATTGAATAGGATGAATACGTCTTTTTTGCCAAAAATTTGAAAACATAGGCAAACAACCATGAGGCAAAAAATTGAAAAATCGTGTTTACTATGCATTGAAAAAGTTCAAAATTAGTAGTGAATAAATTTACTGAAAGAGATGTAATTAAAAATCCAATGATTATCCTCTTTTCTTTCAAGTTTAAATGTCTAAAGTCTTTCAAAAAGTAGCTCATAATTTCTCTTTTATAAAATTGTTGTTTCGAAAAGCACAAATTTGCTTGTCTTTGAAGTGATTAAAATATGATTTAAATAACCTCAAGATTTTCAGGAATCAAATAATTTAATTTTTCCATAGCAAACCCCCATTCATTCATAAGTAAGTCCAGCTCTGCCCTTGTGATTTTGTAGGTGTTTTTCTTGTAGCTTTTTTGTGCCTCAATATATTTTTTAAAATATGGCATGGCAGTATTCCATGAGTTCAGCCCTAATTTTTTATACATATCTTTAAGATAAACCAGGTTGTTCTGGTCAAAATCTTCAAATTTGATTTCATACAATTGGCCTTCGGGGATTAGATTTTTTGTTTCAAAATAATCGCTCATCAGATTTTTGTAATTTTTAATTACTGTACTGATGATGAATTCATCCTTATATTCTTCTAGGCTTGTAGTGACCAAAAGCGATTCAAAAAATTTCACTGTAGAAAGATAGGTGACAACAGGATTTCTATAAATATGAATAAATTTTGCACCAGGGTACATTTCCAGGAGCTGTTTGATCCTGCCCGTATTAACCGGATTTTTTAATACCAATTGATCTTTCTTGAGGTTAAGGGCAGCCTTCACCAGCAGCTCATGATATTTTTTTTTGAACCTGTTTTTTTCGTTTGCTGAAATTCCACTGAACCTGATGTATTTTTCATATAGCCAGTCATTGATGGATGGAAAATAAAAAAAATGATAGAGAGAACACGGTGTCATATTGCTGAGCGCATACTCCTCTTCCTGTGGGAAATTTGCAGATAGCCGCACATTGTCTGACGGGCGCTTTTCAGGCATATTCAGATTCATAAATGTTTTAAAAACCCACTTGCTTTTCAGGTTATTTGGGAAAACCGCTTGGTATGTAGAGGTAAAACCACTTTCCGGGTCCCTGCAATGCAGGTTGTGCAAGTGAGTTGTACCACTTCTCCAATGTCCGATTATAAAAATAGGAGGGGTTTTGAATTTATATTTTCTCACCCTATTTCTATAAAAGAAATATTCATAAATCTGAAATGGTGTTGATATCAAAATAATTAGAAGAGTCAGCGCAAGTTTTGGAATAAATCTATAGGTTACTTTTCCCAAAGCCAATACCCGGATAAAATTGGGTAAAGTACTCCCTGCCAAAGG
>JAUUZS010000366.1 GCA_030589835.1 Cyclobacteriaceae bacterium | reverse complement strand
TCAATGACATTAAAGAAGGTGACGTTATTGAAAGTTTCGATCAAAAAGAAGTGAAAAGAAAATTATAAGTAATTTTATTGGATATTTATAATTATTTTTAGGATATTTTTTATATTTTTGTGGCATAAGCTATGGACGATGGGAATAAAAATTATTTTAATATTTTTTGCTGATTTACTTTTTCCTCTATTGCAATTAGGCCCACCAGGACAAGGCGGAGGGCCTAAAGCCCCAATTACGGAGGGGATCATTTTGCTTGTTGCAGCAGCAATAGGAATAGGAATAAAAACTTTTTCAAAAAAGCATAAAAAATAGAAGATGTTCATATATTGAAAATTGAACATTCATAATCCATAAATAATTGCTTCGGGAAAACCTGTTTATCTCAATATGTAGCATTTTCTTTTTTCTTTCAGGATACATATTAGTTAATGGAACCTACCCAGACCTATACGTTATTAGCCTGATGTTTTGGTCAACACTCCTGATCTACAGCATTAACGCCAGCGTAAAATTCAATTTTCTGAATATCAATTCCTACACTTCATTAATCCCTCCAACTAGCAAAAAAGCAAAATCAGTTATATTGTTAACAGGAATTGCGCTGGCACATATTCCGTTTATCAATCTCGAAAGCACCTTATTCCTCTTGCATCTTGGATTGATATCCACCTTATATAATGTTCCTGAAAAAACAAATAGAAGGTTTCATCTCCCATTTAGAAGCATTCCAGTATTAAAGGTATTTTTGATTGCTTATGTATGGGCTTCAATATCGTCGTTTTTACCCGCCATTATCGCAAAAGGGCAAATGCTAACTTCCCAGACCCTGCTGGTATTCACTGCCCATTTGCTTTTTATTATTTCCATCACATTACCCTTCGACATACGTGATTTTCGAAAAGATCATAAAAACAAGCTCATTACGGTTCCTCATTTAATTGGAATTTTCCCAACAAAACTACTTGCCGTAGCCTTCTTAATTGGTTTTACCACGATCATCATACATATAACCCAAGAATGGTATGTTTTCCTGCTTTGCCTGCCCACTGCGGTGTTAATCTATTATTCGTCCTCTAAAAACAAAAAATACTACTTTACTTTTTTATTGGATGGAACTATCATTCTTTATTTTATCACCATACTATTATCTTTATCATAAAAATGAATTTATGGATTTTCCGAAAATTGAATCGATTGAGAAAGCGGCAAAAAGGATAGCCCCTTATATCCATCGCACACCCATTTTAACATCAAAATGCATCAATGGAATCCTTTCATCGAAACTGTATTTCAAATGTGAAAATTTTCAAAAAGTAGGCGCCTTCAAATACAGAGGTGCTACCAATGCAATCCATCAACTTTCTGCATCTCAATTACAAAATGGTGTGGCGACCCATTCTTCCGGAAACCATGCCCAGGCCTTGGCTTTGGCGGCCAAAATCAAAAATACAGAGGCATATATTGTGATGCCATCAAATGCCCCTAAGAATAAGAAAGATGCCGTAATTGGTTATGGGGCAAATGTAATAGAATGTGATCCGACATTAGAAGCAAGAGAAAGTACGCTAAATCAGGTAATCAAGGATAAAAAGGCACATTTTATACATCCATACAACGATATCAGGATTATTGAAGGCCAGGCTACATCCTCAAAGGAATTGATAGAAGACGTCCCTGATCTGGATTACATCATTGCACCAGTAGGTGGCGGAGGGCTACTGAGTGGTACTTCGCTTTCTGTAAAATATTTTTCCCCAAATACCAGGACGATAGGTGCTGAACCAACTGGCGCAGATGATGCTTACAGGTCATTCAAGGCCGGAGAAATCATCCCCTCTATAAATCCGGATACCATAGCCGATGGCCTCTTGACTTCTTTGGGAAGCCTTACGTTTCCGATCATCAAAGCACATGTAGCACAAATTCTTACCGTTAGCGATTCTGTTACTATTGAAGCTATGAAACTAATTTGGCAAAGGATGAAAATTATCGTCGAACCATCTGCAGCGGTTCCATTGGCAGTTGTCATGGACAACCAGCACCTTTTCAATAGAAAAAAAATTGGAATCATTCTTTCAGGAGGTAATGTGGATTTTGATGCCCTCCCTTTTTAATCAGAATAATTCGGGGCAATTTAGTTCAACTCTTATTTCTTCTTTTTCAAAGATTTGAAAAATTCAGCCCAGGCAAATGGGTTTAGTAATGGGTTTGTCCTGGGGCCATATGCGTCATGCAGATAAGCTGCTTGTTGCTGTGTGAAATAACGATGGTTCATACTTCCATCCATAGGTGTGACACGTGCCATTTCTAATAATGTCATGGAATTTAGGTTTGCATCCATATTATCCAAATCCCCTTGATTTGGTAATCTGTATGCCAGGACAGCTTCCTTAAACATCTCTTCCGTTGGAAAGGGTGAAATCTCAAGTTCGGGCAAGTAGGTGGTATCGCTGACCATAGCAATAATTATCGTATTGCTATCATCATCGAGTGTAGGAATAATAACACTTTGTTTCTGAAATCCCACAACACTTATTACTACGCTATCTCCCTCCAACACAGGAAAAGAGAAATACCCATTATAGTTTGTCGACTTTCCCCAGCCGCGTTTAGGAACATATACGTGCGCCCCCATAATACTTGATATTGTATCTTGGGTGGTTACCACACCGGAAAATTGAATGACGTCCTTTTTATTGTCTTGTGCCAATACCGACCCTGACGACAACAACAGAAATGAAATCCCAATTAAAAATAAAAATAATATGTTTTTTACAATACTCACTATTCAAAAATTAGCCTTAAAATTAATTCAAAGATTGAGAAACGACAATTTATTTAACGTAATTTAACAATTATGTGTATAATTATGTCTACTATAAGTTGTATTCAACAGAATTGCATGACATATCTATTTACTAAATGAAAATAAAAAACCTAAGCCTTACCTACGGCACAAAAATATTCAAAGCGCTTTCTGAAGAACCTAGAGTAAGAATATTAAATCTTCTTCAAAATCATAATGAGATGTGCATTTCGGACATCGAACAGATTTTAGATTATACTCAAACCAAAACATCCAGGCATATGTCATACCTTAAAAATGCTGGAATTGTTGGGGCCAGAAAGTCTGATCAATGGATATTTTATTATATTTTGGATGAAGTGCAAGGGCTGCTCAGGCAAATTTGGGGCTATATTGAAAAGGACCAGCTGCTAAACAAAGACATTGAAGTTTTCGATGTCATGTATTCAAATAGAGAATTGGCGGCATTCAGGCAAAAAACATCGTACAGGGGCATCAATTCCTAATCTCGTTTAACCATTTACCATATTCATGTGAAAAACCAACTATTTAAAAAATATAAGCATTTATTCTTTGACCTTGACCACACATTGTGGGATTTTGAAAAAAATACTTCCGAGGCCATTGAAGAAATTTACCGAATCTTCAACTTCGCCAGCTGGTCAATATTTACCCTCAGGGAGTTTATGGAAAAATTTCAAGAGGTCAATAATTATTTATGGGACAAGTTTAACCATGGCCTCATTGACAGGCAGGAGCTACGCAACAGTCGATTCAAAATGATGCTTACAAAATTGGGAGTGAGTGAACAGGAAATTCCGGAAGGTATTAGCGAAAAATATCTTGAGATTGCTCCTGTAAAAGAGCGTGTAATTCCATTTACCCACGAAATTTTAGCCTATTTAAAACCCAATTACCGGTTGCACATTATATCAAACGGTTTTGATGATATTCAACATACAAAACTGAAATCATCACATATCCATCAATATTTTGATAAAATAGTGACTTCTGACAGTTCCGGCCATCGAAAGCCTCAAAAAGGAATATTTGAATTTGCCATGACAGAAGCAGGGGCTACCAGGGATAATGCAATCATGATTGGCGATAATATTGACACGGACATTATCGGCGCTCAAAATGCGACAATGGATCATATTTATTTTAATCCTAATAACACAAAACACTCCCTTAAGGTGACATTCGAGATAGATTCGCTAAAAGAGATTATGAATATATTCTAAATCTTTTTGGGTATGATTTTGAATTTATAAATTTGTAAAAAATTACTCTAACTTATAAATCAAATTTCAATGGCAAAAGGATTTTTCAATGTACCCGCCCCAAAAAATGAACCCGTTTTAGATTATTCTCCGGGATCGAAAGAAAAGGCAGAAATAAAAGAAATGCTGAGTACCTTGAGGTCTCAGGTATTGGACATACCGATGTATATCGGCGGTGAAGAGGTTCGGACTGAGGACAAAAAACCTATCAGTCCTCCACACGATCATCAACATATTCTGGCGTATTATCATCAGGGAGATGCCAGTCATGTAGAGTTGGCTATATCTGCGGCAATGAATGCCAGGGAAGATTGGGAAAACCTCTCGTGGGAACACCGGGCAAGTATTTTTCTTAAGGCCGCCGATTTGATCGCCGGGCCATATAGGGCAAAAATAAATGCTGCAACAATGCTTGGCCAATCAAAAAATGTATACCAGGCAGAAATCGACGCCGCCTGTGAATTGATTGATTTTTTGAGATTCAACGTAAATTATATGACTCAGATTTATGCCCAGCAACCTGAGTCGTCACCAAACATATGGAACAGGCTGGAACAAAGACCTTTGGAAGGATTTGTTTTCGCCTTGACCCCATTCAATTTTACGGCCATTTCCGGGAACTTGCCTACAGCGCCTGCCATGATGGGAAATGTAGTAGTTTGGAAGCCATCAAGAACTCAGATTTATTCTGCTCAAGTATTAATCGAGATTTTCAAAGAAGCCGGCGTTCCTGATGGTGTGATTAACCTGGTGCTTGTTGACGGGCCAACCATAGCCAATAAGGTGCTTGATCATCCCGATTTTGCAGGGATTCACTTTACGGGAAGCACTCCTGTATTTCACAGCTTTTGGGAGACGATTGGCAAGAATATATCAAAATATAAAACATATCCGCGGATAGTTGGCGAAACCGGTGGCAAGGATTTTATACTTGCCCATAGTTCT
>JAUUZS010000478.1 GCA_030589835.1 Cyclobacteriaceae bacterium | reverse complement strand
AGCAATTCTATCAACTTATTTGTGGTTGTAAAAACAAAAAGTACTTTTAATTTTAAACCGAAAGTCAATAACAGCATTGAATATTGAGATTTCTTTATTGAGTAATATTTGGATTTTGTTTTTTGAGATTTGTTATTTCCTTTAAATTCGTGCGTTAAGAAATAAAATTGCTCATTCAAAATAACTTTTTATAATGAACCCAAAAGTAATAAGTGCAGAGGCCGCTGTCAGCTTCGTGAAAAGCGGAGACACCCTATGCATTGGAGGAGGAGGTGCCGGACATGCGGTGCCGGATAGGCTGATGGAAGCCCTTGGACAACGATTTACAAAAACTGATCTTCCGAAAAAAATTACCATTCTTCATCCCTGTGGAATTGGAGAAAATAAAGTGCGCGGATTGAACCATCTTGCTCATGAAGGGCTACTGGATACCGTTATTGGTGGTTTTTGGGGTAACGCCCCAAAAATGGCAACCCTATGCCTTAAAGGGCGAATAAAAGGGTATAACTTTCCCCAGGGTGTGTTGAGCCACCTGATGCGGGCCATTGCAGGTGGAGAAAAAGGTTTGCTGACAAAAACCGGATTACACACCTTTGTTGATCCAAGATATGAGGGTGGCAAAGTAAATAGCACAACAAAAAAAGACCTCCTTGAGATCATCAATATCAATGGAGAGGAGTTTCTTTTCTTTCATAGCATACCGATAAACATAGCTTTTATCCGGGGAAGCTCTGCCGATGTTGACGGAAATCTCACAATGGAAGATGAGGTAGCAACATTTGCCATGCTTTCCATTGCCCAGGCGGCCAAGGTAAACGGTGGGATTGTCATTGCACAGGTTAAATCTTTACATCCACACCATGCCAAACCGGTTAATGTCAAGGTTCCCGGGGTATTGATTGATTATATCGTAGAAGATCCCTCGCAAACCATGACGTTCCTCACGGACTATGAGCAAGCATTTATCGACAGAGAAGCTGTTTATTTTACGGACACCTTAAACCTGGAAGGAATTAAAAGAACGATTGCGCGCAGGGCTGCTCTGGAATTGCCTCAAAAAGCATTTGTGAACCTGGGGTATGGTATGGCAGATGGAATTCCTATCGTGGTCAAGGAAGAAGGAATGCTGGAGGACATCACCTTTATGATCGAGCAAGGCCAAACCGATGGATTGATTGCTACGGGATTGAATTTCGGGGCCATGTATAACCCTGCTGCCATCACTGATGATGGATATCAATTTGATTTCTTCCATGGCGGAGGCCTGGATATCTGCTTCCTTGGGTTTGCTCAGATTGACCGTGAAGGCAATGTAAATGCGAGCAGATTTGGAAATGTTTTTACAGGCTGCGGAGGGTTCATCGATATCTCTCAACACACAAAAAAAATAGTGTTCTGCGGAGCCTTTTCTGCAAAATCTGATGTTGTAGTCCATGAAAAAGGACTGACCATAAATCATCCCGGTAAGATTATAAAATTTCTGCAAACCGTTGAACAAGTGACATTTAATGGCAAACAGGCCTTTGAGAAGGGACAACAAGTCTTGTTTTGCACCGAAAGAGCTGTATTCAGATTGACTGGAAATGGCATCGAGCTGATGGAAATTGCACCGGGCATAGACCTGGAAAAGGATGTGCTATCCATGATGGAATTTAGACCATTGATTAATCCAAATTTGAAAATCATGGAGAAGAAAATATTTGAAAACGGCTTGCTTAATTTGAGTTATAACAATAATAATAGTTTCAGTCGATGAATAAAATTTACGTAGAAACAAACCATCAAATCGCTACCATCACCATTAACAATCCGGAAAAATTGAATTGTCTGGACATGGAAATGTTGGAATTGTTGGAGTCGGTGTTGATTCGCATGAAAAAAGAAAAATCCGCAAACGCAATCATACTCAAAGGAGCGGGTGACAAGGCTTTTTCCACCGGGGGAAATCTCAAAGATTTTGGCAAACTAAGTGGATTTGAAGAAATCAGGAAATGGATAGCCTATGGCAATGAGGTGTTTAACCTGCTGGAAAACATGCCTGTTGCAACCATTGCTGCCATCAACGGATATGCCATGGGCGGCGGGCTGGAGCTGGCACTTTCATGCGATTTGAGGATTGCCACCAATAACTCAGTCTTTTCCATGCCGGAATTAAATCATGGCTGGGTACCGGGCTGGGGTGGGTTGTCCAGATTGCGCAGGTTGATAGGAGAATCAAAAGCCAAAGAAGTAATCATGCTCGGTGAGCGGATCGATGCTAATGAAGCTCACCGGATTGGGCTGGTAAATAAGGTCTGTGAATCTAATAACCTGGAATCGAACATCCTGGAAATATCATCGAAACTCTCTAAGATTGACCCCTTTATTATGGAAATGAGCAAGACTTCCATTATGGACCACCATCGGGGCACAGCAAACAATAACTTGATTTTTGATGCCCTAGCAACTAATTATTCAAAGAAGTGATTTGGGATTTAAATATTAAAAAATTTATGCTCATTATGTTTCTCCATTTAAAAGTCTCTATTAATATTGCCAAAAATTAGTGCAAACAATGTCAAATCCTATTCACAAAGATTCCATTACCAAAGATTCTAAAATCAGCTCCCTGAAGGTTAGGTGGGTGATTGGCGTTATGCTCTTTTTCCTTCTGTATGCCACATTGAGATATATGGTTTTCAAAGGTGTCGATTGGTCTCATTTTCCAGTGTATATAGTGAACAAAATATGCAGTATTGCAGGTTTGTTTTTAATTGCTTTAAGCTATCTGCTGACCAAGGTCGATTGGATAAAATTTGATGGTGAATCGAGCAAAGTACAATTTATTCGATTTGCCGGACTTGCCGGATTTTCCCTTAGCGCCATTCACGTATTTTTATCCCTTGTCATTCTATCACCAGCCTATTTCCCAAAATTCTATCAGGGAGATATGATGAATTTCAAAGGCGAATTTAGCATGCTCATGGGGGTAATAAGTTTGTATTGTTTTACCATTCCTGCAATTACCAGCTTGCCATTTATGCAGAAAGCAGTAGGAATGAAAAAATGGAAAAGAGGACAAAAGATGGGCTATTATGGGCTTTTATCTTCCTTGGTTCATGTCACCATAATGGGATTTTCAGGCTGGATAGACATTGCAGATTGGCCTGGTTATTTACCTCCGATCAGCCTACTGGCAACCATTATTGTCTTAATTCCATTATATTTGAAAATTGCAAAAAATAAATTCTTAACAAAATAACTGCTTTTCTCACCTGAACGAATCAATTACCTCTCAGAAAATGACAAACCATTTTATAAAATTTGCTTTAATCTTAAGTTTTATAGCTTTTATTTTTAGCTGTGAAAGTAAAACAAAAAGCATAGACACCTCCGGAAACATCACGCCGAAAGTAGAAAAGAAAATTACCGTTTACGGCAGTGTCAATTGCGATCATTGCAACGAATTCAGGGTAAAAATGGATTCAGCAAAATTGAAATACGAATTCAAGGACGCTGAAGCGAATGAACAGTATTACAATGAGCTGGTGCTAAAAATCCAACAATCAAAATTTCCTGGTTATATCTCTTTTCCGGTCTTGGAAGTTGGCGATAAACTGATGGTACGTCCCAATTTTGACGATTTCATGAAAGAGGTAAATCAGTGATCGCTTTATCATTATAATTAATAACTTTGGCCTAAAAGCCGGAAGTCCGAAGTCAGGAGTCCGAAGAAAAGACTTCCAAAATCGGCAAATGCTAACGCATCTTATTCCTGTTTTGGGCTTTTACACTTATAACTTCGGTCTTCCCTGTCTCCCCGGTAAGCTGGCGACTTCTTACAAAATTTATCATCTTTCATTAAATTAAGGGTAGAACAATAAATTTTGAGCCGAAGGAAATAACCCTTAAGCTCCTACTCCGTCTTCTGTCTTCTGTCTTCCGTCTTCTGTCTTCTGTCTTCCGTCTTCCGTCTTCCGTCTTCTGTCTTCTGTCTTCCGTCTTCTGTCTTCTGTCTT
>JAUUZS010000258.1 GCA_030589835.1 Cyclobacteriaceae bacterium | reverse complement strand
CCTTGCCAGGCCCAAACCCAATTACAATAAATCCGCTGGATACACACAAAAGGAAATTGATGGTTTTGATGGGTTTATGAATCATGGATTTATAGATACATTTAGAAATAAATATCCCGAAACAGTAAAATACTCATGGTGGAGCTACAGAGCTGGCGCCAGGGAGAAAAATGTCGGGTGGAGGATTGATTATTTTTTAGTGAGTCAGTCTCTACTGCCCAGCGTTGAAGATGCCTTTATTCTAAATGACTATACCGGATCCGATCATTGCCCTTTGGGAATTGATTTGAAATGAGATTTCAATTGGTGATAACATGATTAGATATGTAGTATCAGTAGCAATGGTGTTTTTACTTTTACCAACTATAGCAAAAACGCAATCCTTTGATTATAATAAAATAAAGTCACCAATCTTATTCAAGGGGGATTATAAATTTGCATATCGGGATCCTGCAGTTATTTATCATGATGGAGAATTTCATCTATTCTTCACTCTTGTAGAAAGAGTTGCTGATACCGGGATGTATTTATTCACAGCCCATAGCAAAAGTGAAGATCTGATTCATTGGACATATCCAAAGAAACTGACTCCTCGTGACAGAAACCTGAACTACAGCAGCCCGGGGAATATTATTCGCTACAATAATCAATGGCTTATGTGTCTGCAAACGTATCCAACGCCCAACAGGGAGACTTGGGGGAATAGCACCAGTAGGATCTGGATTATGCGTAGTGATGATCTTGACTTTTGGTCTGATCCGGAAATATTGATGGTAAAAGGAGATGATGTTCCTGTTTCAAAAATGGGTCGAATGATTGATCCTTATTTGCTGGAAGACGCAAATGAACCGGGGAAATGGTGGTGTTATTACAAACAGAATGGAGTTTCCATGTCTTATTCCTATGATCTAATAAATTGGACATTTTCCGGAACTGCTAATTCTGGAGAAAATGTGACGGTGTTGTATAAAGAAGGTATGTACATTCTTTTTCACTCACCTGAAAATGGAATAGGGATTAAGAAATCCACATCTCCAATAAAGTGGGGAGAAGATGAAGCTTTGATTACTCTTGGCCAGAAGAATTGGCCCTGGGCGCAACGAAGACTTACTGCCGCAACAGTGATTGATTTGACTGAAAATCCGAAATTCGGTAAATACATTATGTTTTTTCATGGCTCATCCGAGGAAGGGGCGAGCCCAAAATACAATGCGCATAATAATGCAAGTCTCGGTATAGCCTGGAGTTCTGATCTCGAAAATTGGGAGTGGCCAGGGAAGGAATAACAGCTATTTTTTTATAAAATATTAAATGCTGTATTCCTTTGCGGTAATTTTATAAATACGCTTACTACTCCGCAACCATCACTTTCAGGTTTAAGTGGGCATTTTCCAGGATTGGTTTTAAAAGCGTCAGATATCTGGAAGATTCCTGTACATTGTAGGTAATGGCATTGGCCGAAATGGTGGCGCCAGAGATGGAATCAATATTCTTTCCATATTCCAATTTTTCTTCACCGTGATAGCCAACAAACTGTTTTAGCCATCCCTTGCCGCCTACTTCATGACCATGGGTTGCCTGGTAATTATACACCCTGATTTTTTTAACTACCAGCGCATCATCAAAAATGATGTAATAATCAAAGTACTCAAAGTCCTCATCAATAGACGCCATTTCCACCGGTGTATCATCCATGCCGCAACCACCGGATCGGCAGCTATAAATTCTACCTACATATGCAAAACCAAAATGCTCATTGCCTGAGCAGGTAGTATAAATTCTCCCTTTATCCAGCAAAATATCATTATACATTGAATCTGGTATTTCAATCTCTTTCAATTCGACCAGATCTTTCCCCCAAAGCTTTTGAAGATCCTTGTTCAAAGGTTTTGGCATGAAATTAATTTCCTGAGCATTTGAGATAAATGAAGCAGTACAAAGTAGAAATACCAGAAATAATTTAGACATCATAGTTAGCATAATTCAGACAATTAAAACCAAATACCAATACCTGCATTGAACATTGTGCTATAGGAATCATCGGCCTTAGTTTTCAAAAACTGCATGTCTGCTTTGAAAATTGCACCAGGAGCAACTTTCCAACCAAGACCGGTAGTAATGACAGTTCTATCGTACTTTTCATTTTTTTCTAGTTCTCCATCAACTTTATAATGTGTGTCAAACTCTGAATACCGGATAAAGGGGATCAATTCCGATTTGATGTTATTGGCATTTTGAAAAAGGTTATAACCCACTTCTACATAATATCCAAATAAAGCGCTACCGAGGTCATTGATTTTATCATCCGGGTTTGAGATGTAATTATATTGATCGGTATTGGAAATATTGGCATAATTTAACTGCCCTCTGAGTAAGATGCCTTTTTTGCTGTACCGGGCATCCAAGCCGATCATTGAGATTCCAACAACAGAAGAATCCGCCTGTGCTAGTGCATCTGCGTTATTTTTTTCAAGCCCGTTGTACAAGGTTGATTGAGTATTGCCGTAATACCCTGAAAGGCCAATGTTCAATCCACTAAATCCATAATATTCAACTTTCGCACTTAAGTTGGGAGAACTCACAAAAGATTCTGCTCCTTTTTGACGACCTTTTCTCAAACCATCACTGCCTCTTAAGGTAGGCCCGTCTTTATAGCTGCTAAATCCATTGACAATATATGCCTGGTATTTAAGATTTGCATTTGGGATGTTTCCTGTTAACCCAATCCCGAGCTCACGCCAGGTTGTAGGCACAATATATTTATCCAACATAGGCCGCTCAACTCCATTAAATGTTGGAGGTTCGTGATATTCGTTCACGATACCCATTGGTATCAGCATCAATCCAGCCCTAAGGTTCATATAATTATTGATTCGGTAATCCAGAAAAGCCTGTTCTACATATATTTCTTTTACATGCTCAACTTCCAGTTCGGTAATAAATTGGGTTCTGCTATTGAATTTATATCCAAAGAGAAGCACCATCCGGTGAACATCCAGATTTCCGTTGTTGTAGGTGTCAGAATTCAAAAGTTGATTGTAGTCAACTTGTGCATATCCGCCAATGGTGAGTTTCCGATTGATCTGCATTAATTTTTGTGCAGTATTCTGATAGGTGTTTGAGGCTATAGAGTCATTTTGTATTGTTTGTGCATTAGAAAAAATAGCCGCACTGATTAGGTAAAATAAAAGTGTATATCGTTTCATCCTTATGATTTTTATTTAGACTTATTATAAATAACGCCACAAATGTATGAACGGTGAGCATACATGTCAATCCCAACATGTAGGGATATTTCATGAAAAAAAGGATGCTTAGTTTGGTGCGATCACAAGGTAAATCACCAGTATTGGGAAAAAGAGTAAGGAAATAGCGGTGTTTCATAAAACATTACTCAATTTTTATTTTATTTCTTTTAAAATGTTATAACTTATGTTATTAACTAAGAGGATGGTGTAAAAATCATCTCTTAGATACTAGTAAGCTTGAACAAAAATTTTAACCTAAACTCCTATCTATGAACCGCTTTTCTAACAATTCATTGTTGGCATTTGTCATCATTGCATTTGCTACTTCGACAGCTTTTGCTCAATCCACGAATATTTCTGGTGTAGTCAAAGAATCAGGCTCTGAAGAACCTATCGCAGGGGTAAATATTATTGTCAAAGGCCTCGTAATTGGCACAATTACAGATCCGGACGGAGAGTTTAATCTGAAAGTGAATCAAGCACCTCCGTTGTCATTGGTTTTTTCTTTTGTTGGATATATTACGCAGGAATTAGATATAACGGATGCGAATTCATCAGGATTAGAAATAACACTTGAAGAGCAAACCATTCTCGGACAAGAAATAGTCGTTTCAGCATCGAGGATGCCGGAAAATATACTCCGCTCACCGGTAACAATCGAAAAAATTGATTTATTGGATATTCGGCAATCCGCTGCTCCGGAATTTTTTGATGCGCTGGCAACTGTAAAAGGAGTTCAGGTAAGCAGTGGAAGTATAAACTTCAACCAGGTTAATACGCGTGGTTTTGCTACGATAGCCAATGTTCGATTTGTGCAATTGGTGGATGGTATGGATATTTCTGCTCCTCTGCTAAATTTCCCTACCGGTAATATTGTAGGTATTGGTGAATTGGATGCTGAAAGCATGGAGTTGGTTCCCGGTGCGGCTTCTGCCTTATATGGACCAAACGCATTTAATGGTATTCTTATCATGAAAAGTAAGAGTCCTTTCGAATACCAGGGTTTAAGTGCCCAGGTAAAAGGAGGGTTAACCAGGTCAGAGGCCCAGGGATCCTCAAGTCCTTTCTATCATGTGGGTATTCGATATGCAAAAGCATTCAACAATAAGTTTGCCTTTAAAGTCAACTTCTCCTATTTAAAGGCAAGGGACTGGATTGGTAACGATTACAGGACAGACCGGGTTAATCCGGAATCCACCATAGATCTGAGCAACAATCCAAACTTTGACGGGCTTAATTTGTACGGAGATGAAACAGTAATACCTGTGCCGATAGGGGGTACTTTTGGCACATTGGACCTGAGAAGGACAGGATTTACGGAAGAATCGGTATTAGATAATGACGATGCGCAAAGTATCAAGGGAGATGTCGCTTTACATTACAGGATCACGGATGATTTGGAGGTGCTTTATAATTTCAGGTATGGGGGCGGGAGTTCGATATATCAGGGAACTGAAAAGTATGTGCTAAGAAGTTTTACGCAGCAGTTTCATAAGTTAGAGTTGAAATCTGATAATTTCTTTGTAAGAGCTTATATGACTGAAACAGATGCGGCTGATTCCTGGAATATGAGCGCTCAGGGCGCATATGCCAATGAAGATTATAGCCCGACCATCGAAAAATGGGCACCGGAATACGCCCAATATTATGTGCTGGCGATGCAGGGTTATTTACCAGGAGTGCCGGCTGGAAATGAAACGGCAGCTCATATGGCCGGTCGTACATTCGCCGACAGGGATAGACCCGTTGAAGGAACACCGGAATTTGACGCCCTTATGGATACCGTTAGGGGGAATTTTTTCCAGGGATCACCTCCGGGATCATCCTTTTTTGATAATTCACGCCTATATCACGCGGAATTTAATTACAACTTTAAAGAGATTTCCTTTGCCGAAATAATGGTAGGTGGAAATGTCAGGCGTTATAGTTTGTATTCTAAAGGCACCATATTTAATGAAGCGCCGGATGGAGGTACAGAATTTGAAAGAATAGACATCGACGAATATGGTTTTTACGGGCAGATCGCAAAATCTTTTTCAGATGCTTTGCGAATTACTGGATCTCTGAGATACGACAAAAATGAAAATTTTGATGGACAGGTGACACCGAGACTCTCTGCTGTTTACAGCTTTAATGATTCACACAATTTCAGGGCGTCTTTTCAGACTGGATTTAGAAATCCTGATACGCAGGCACAATTCATATTTTTCCCATCTACCGGAGGAACACTTCTTGGAAGCGCAAAAGCTAATGCCGAGCGCTACGGTGTGCATGAGGGAGGATCATGGACACAAAATTCATACAATGCATTCCGCATGTCAGGTGGCTTATTGGATCCGGCAACAGGTGATCCTGTAGGTGGAAATGCAGATCTTTTAGAAACTGCTGATATTGATTATGTGAGACCGGAAAAACTTGTCGCTTATGAAATTGGATATAAGGGAATTATTTCTAATAATTTTATGCTTGATATAAATGGCTATTATTCCAGTTATACAGATTTTATCGGGGGTGAGATTATTGCCAGTAAACTTCCGACAAGCCACAGAGGTGATGCAATTAATCCGGGTTCTTTGTTTTCACCCTATGTAAATAGTACCAGTGAAGTGACTTCGGTGGGTGCGGGCATTGGATTTACCTATAACATTTACAAAGGATACACCATTACCGGTAATTATAATTATGCCACCTTCGATCTTAACTCCAGCACAGATGGTGATTTCAGGACAGGATTTAATACTCCGGAAAATAAATTCAACATCGGAATCGGCAATAGAAAAGTCTTCAATAATTTTGGTTTCAGTGTCAATTTCAGATGGCAGGATAAATTCATATGGGAATCTACCTTCGGCATATGGAATGTGCCTGAATTTGGTGTATTGGATGCTCAGGTGAACTACAAGATTTCGGATATCAAAACAATCGTAAAAATAGGAGGAACGAATCTGCTGGGAGGAGATTATCGGACTAACCTGGGTGCGCCATTTGTTGGTCAGCAATTCTACCTCTCGCTTACTTTTGATGAATTTTTAAACTAATTCCACCGACCTAAACGAATTGAACCATGAAAAATATACACATATATATCATACTTGCAATCACATTGATTATTTCATCTTGTGCGCAAGAAGTAATAGATCTTGAGGCGCCTCCACTACCGCCACCGCCATGTAATTCCTGCCCCGATGGAGCAGGAGCAGGAAGTGCTTCATTTGATAAGT
>JAUUZS010000102.1 GCA_030589835.1 Cyclobacteriaceae bacterium | reverse complement strand
CTCTTTGTCTATAAGCGGAACTATCCCAAGTTTTGGAAGTTGGGTTTCCCTTATATCACTTATGTGAATGACCACCAAATCATGCTGTGAGGCCAATGCCTTTAAATTATGCTCATACCCTTCATCTATAAAATCTGATATCATGATCACAATGCTTTTTCTTTTTATCAGATTTAAGGCATACAGTATAGATTTACTAATATTTGTTTTAAGCGATTTTGGTTTTAAGTTCAGCAAATCTGAAATAAACCTAAAAGCGTGTTTTTCACCTTTTCCCGGCTTCACATATTTTTCCTTTATATCCGAAAAACATATAAGCCCAACCTGACTATGTTCCTGTACGGCAGAAAGTGATAGCACACCACAGATCTCCTTTACGATGTCGATTTTTTGTTTGCCTGGATTTCCGATTTCCTGTGAAGCGCTTACATCAATCAGGAAAAAGACAATCTGTTCCTTTTCCTCCTTAAAAGTCTTTACAAATGTGCCATGTCCCTTGGCGGTCACATTCCAGTTTATTGCCCTCACATCATCTCCGTACTGATATGCCCGAACATCATCAAATTCCAGGCCCGATCCCTTAAATACAGAATGGAAATCACCATGCATTTGATTGTTGATTGCTTTTCTTATATGAATCTGATATTTCCGCAGCTTTTTGACCAGTTCTCTCATTGGCACGAATTTGGCTTTAAAATTAGAACTTATTTAAGTAATTTTCACCCGTGAAAAAAGTTTTTTTAATACTTGTCATCAGTCTTTTTACTTTTTGTTCCAAGAAAAAGGCTGAAAATCCTAAAGGGCTATATCCTATGCACCAGGTAGCCGGATTTCTGAAGGATTTATATATGCTCGAAACAAAAGTAAAAGAGCTAAAATTGTATAAAGATTCTTCTAAAATCGTGTTTGATCATTATGAGAGAAAACTCCTGGAAAAGCACCACATGACAGATTCTTTATACCGTGAGAGTTTTAAATATTATATGGACGATATTAAAGGATTGACTAAAGTCTATGAAATAATTGCTGATTCCCTGAGCCTTCAAGAAAGATTGGCAAATGCCAAAATCAAGAATTCGGAAGATGATGATTATTAGCCCACAAATATGCTATACCCCCATGATATAGAGCAAAAGCTGGGTTTTGATAAAATCCGGGAATTGCTAAAAGGCCACTGTTCCGGCGAACAGGGAAAACGAAATGTAGATAAAATTAGATTTTCTTCAAATTCAGACCTGATCCAAAAGCTGTGTGGCCAAACTGAAGAGTATATGAGAATGGTGCGCGCAGCGGAGAATTTGCCGTCACTGAATTATCCGGAAATCGACCCCATACTTCACAAGCTCCGTGTGGTAGGAATTTTTCTGGAAACCACTGAGGTGGCAGATGTGCTGAAATCCTTGAAAATATTGCATTTCTGGGTTACGTTTTTGAAAACAACACAAGAGGAATATATTGCGATTTCAGCTTTGGCTGCTTATATCCTGATAGATCCTGTATTGATAAGAAATATTGAAGAATGTATTGATGAGAAGGGGCAAATCAGAGAAAGTGCCTCTCCCGAATTGAGAAGAGTCCGGTCGGAAATCCTGCAAAAAGAGCGGCAGGCACGAAAAACACTGGATCGGGTTATTCGAGAGACACGGAAATCAGCCATGTCGCCAGACGATAGTTCATTAACCGTGCGGAATGGGCGGCTTGTCATTCCTATAAAATCAGAATATAAACGAACCATAAAAGGATTTATCCATGATGCTTCAGCATCAGGGAATATCATATTTATAGAGCCTGAAGAAGTTCTGGAGATCAATAACGACCTGAAGGAGCTTGCCTACAGCGAAAAAAGGGAGATCATAAGAATATTAACCAAGCTGACCGATGAGATCAGAGCACATCGGGAAAATATAGCTCATGGAAGTCAGTTTTTAGGAATTATAGATTTGATCAAGTCAAAAGCTTTTCTCTCCATGGAGTTTGACGCAAACGTACCTTCACTTAATAAAAAGGACAACATCGAATGGATTGGTGCAATAAACCCTATTTTGAAAAGAGCCTTACGGAAACAGGAAAAGGAAATTATACCCTTGTATTTTAAGCTCGATCGCCAAAAAAGAATTTTATTGATTTCCGGACCTAATGCCGGAGGGAAGTCGGTGTGCCTTCAAACAGTGGGCTTGCTTCAGTATATGTATCAATGTGGATTGCCAGTCCCATTGTTGGAGGGATCGGCGACCATGGTTTTTAAAGATATTTTTATCGATATAGGAGATGAACAGTCTATTGAAGACGATTTGAGTACCTATAGTTCTCATTTGAAATCCATGAATTTTTTAATTAAAAATGCAGGTAAGAAAACTTTATTCTTAATTGATGAATTTGGTTCGGGGACAGACCCCCAATTTGGAGGAGCTATCGCCGAAGCTATCCTTGAGCAATTGGCAGCATCTAAAGGCATGGGGATTATTACGACGCATTATAATAATCTCAAAAAAATGGCAGACAGCCATTCCGGATTGATCAATGGCAGGATGCGCTTTGACGTGAAAAAACTTGAGCCTTTATACCAGCTCGAAATCGGTAAGCCCGGAAGTTCCTTTGCTTTGGAAATTGCAGGAAAAATTGGATTGCCCGGACAGATCATCAAATCCGCTAAAAATAAAGTTGGCACAGATGCCGTGGAACTTGATCGCCTGTTGACTGAATTGGAAAAGGAAAAGAAACATTTTGAAGAGCAAAGCAAGAAATTCGAAAGGCAAAATAGCGTTCTCGAAAAAACGATAGGAAACTACAAGGAGCTTCAATCTGATCTTGATGAAAGGAAAAAGGAGATTATGAATGATGCGAAAGTAGAGGCCAAAAATCTTCTGAAGGAAACGAACCAGCGAGTCGAAAACCTGATTCGGAATATAAAGGAAAATAAAGCCGAAAAGGAACCTACCAGGATTTATAGGGAAGAAGTCAGGGATTTTGAGAAAGAGATAAAAATTGAAAAGGTAAAAAAGGTAGAAAAAGAAATCAAGGTAATTGGAGGTATAATAGGCGCTGGTGATTTGGTACGGATCAAAGGGCAAAAAACCATAGGAGAGGTGGTGAAGATAGGGAAAAAGGATGCAGAAGTAATTTTTGGGGATTTGAAATCAAAAATTAGACTCAATCGGTTGGAAAAAATATCAAGAGGAGCGTTAAAAAAAATAAAGAAAGAGCGTGTTTCACCTGTTAAAGGCATCGATATAAATAAGCGCAAAGCGCAGTTCAGTCCTACGCTGGACGTTAGGGGGAAAAGAGCGGATGAAGCGCTTATGATACTAGCAGGCTATTTAGACGATGCTATTTTATTTGGAAGTCCCAGTATCCGCATCTTGCACGGCAAAGGAGATGGGATATTAAGGGAAATTTTTAGAGAAGAGCTAAAATCTTATCGAGAGATTAAAACCTATCACGATGAACATGCCGATCGGGGAGGGTCGGGAATTACAGTAGTGGAGTTTCATTGAGGAATATTTATTTCAAACGTATCCCCATCCAGGTAAGCGGGAAATTTTTTTCTAAAAGAATGAAGCTCATCCAAATTGAGTGTAAATGTTTGTATGCCTGGAACATTCAACATATCGTTCAGGACATGGCCCTTGAAGTCTAACACAGCAGAATGTCCATTATAATTTATACCCATACCATCTTTTCCAATTCTGTTGACACCAATGGTAAAGCATTGATTTTCCAATGATCGCGATTTGAGCAAAGTATCCCACACCTCCGTTCTGGGTGCCGGCCAGTTGGCTACATAAATCAATAAGTCATACTCCGGCTCACCAGTGGACGAATCAATTTGATTCCTGCTCCAAACAGGAAACCGCAGATCGTAGCATACTAGAGGCATGATCTTCCATCCACGAAAATTTCGGATCATTCTTTTTTTACCTTGGGTAAACGTAAACTGTTCATCACCCATTCGAAAAAGATGCCGTTTATCATAGAAATCAAAACTTCCATCTGGTTCTACCCAATACAGTCTGTTGTAATACTTGCCGTCTTCTTTAACTATGTAACTACCGATAACCGCAGCATCTTTTTGCTTGGCCATCTGGCTCATCCACCTGAATGTCTTGAAATTTATTGGCTCAGCAAGCTTTTCAGCATGCATTGAAAAACCTGTATTGAACATTTCCGGCAGAATGATGACATCCGTTGATTCTTTGATCTTCCAGATTTTTTCTTCAAACATGGCCAAATTGGCATCGATATCTTGCCAGTAAAGATCTGATTGGATAAAGGTGGTTTTTAGCGTATTCAATTTTTGTACCAGTAAGGGTTATTTTCTTGCCGGAAAATTCATCCGGTATTCCGCTTTTACAATGCCTTTGGTGATGTTGGTAAGTTTACTTTTCAACAATCTTTTTTTGAAAGAAGTGAGATGATCCGTAAATAATATGCCTTCAATGTGATCATATTCATGCTGGATAATCCTGGCCTTCATGCCTTCAAAAACCTCGGTGTGCTCAACCCAATTTTCGTCAAAGTAATTGATTTTAACTTTTTCCGGACGGATCACTTCCTCTCTGATATCAGGAATAGAAAGACACCCTTCTTCAAATGCCCACTCATCTCCATATTCATCGATGATTTCAGGATTAACAAATACCTGTTTCCAGTCACCTATTTCTTCATCTTCCAGTGGAGAGGCATCGGCGATAAACATGCGGAGACTTTTCCCAATTTGAGGGGCGGCAAGGCCAATTCCCTGAGCAGCATACATGGTTTCAAACATGTTTTCTGACAGCTCCATGATATCAATTTTATCTTTATCTATATCTTGAGCCTCTTTTTTTAAAACTGGATGACCGAATGCTACAATTGAATAAATCATTAAACGATTTTTTAATAAGCCGCAAAGTTACAAAACGTGTTTGAAAATGCCGTCTAAATTTTTTAAGGTGTCACAGAAAATTTATTTTATAGCCTTAAACCCTTTAAGCGGGGAAGGCAATTTTTCTTCATGTACCCTTTTTAACAACATTTTTTGTGGTATTGTTGAATATTTATTGATTAAATTACCGTGGGTCAGCATTCAAAATCAAAACGCTTGAAAAGTGATGACTATTAGCCGATATGGCTTGGGTTGTTTTTCCTGGTACTTTGGGTCGTGGCTTATCTTATATTGGCAAAGAAATCGTTATTCATACCTTAATTGGGAAATCCATTAAAGGATTGCTGAACAAGCCAAAATCTTGAAAAGGCAACATTATAAATCTTGCGTGCATTGGTCACATTAATTTAAATACTATTGGCATTACCATCCTGACACGAACAGCCCTGCCTCTTTGTTTTCCCGGATTCCAATTCTGAGCTTGGGAAATAACTCTGATGGCCTCTTCGTCACATCCCGCGCCTATTCCTTTTGCAACATTTATATCCGTAAGAGACCCGTCCTTTTCTACCACAAACTCAACAAAAACACGCCCTTCTATATTCATCCTTGTGGCTTTCCCCGGGTATTTTAAATTTTTACCTACAAATTCATAAAAAGCCTTCATGCCTCCAACCGGGGTAGGCTGCACTTCTACAATTGTAAATATTTCTTCCACTTTTTCTTCTGGCATAACCTCATTCACTTGCTTTATTATCACCTCCTCAATGCGCATTTCTTCTGTCATTTCGATATCCAAATCTATTTCAATCTTCTCGATAATTTCTTCATCATTAACCTCAATAATTTGCGGTGCCTGTAATTTTACAGGAGGTTTATGAATCTGCTCTGTTTGAGGGATTTCCAAAAGGGCATCAAAATTCCGGATGCTTTCATTCATGTTCATTGAAGGGTCACTTTTTTTGATCTCCAATTCAAATATTCCAATAACCAACAGGAAACTCAGGCATAAGCTTATGCTAGAAATCAGAAATGAAGCCGACTTGCTTTGTTTATCTCTGTATTCTTTTAATTGAATTAAGTCGGAAAAGATTGACAGCTTTTTTGTCAGGGAATTTAATGTGAGCAAATGGTGTCCGTAAGGATCTTCGACTAAATATTTAATGATTTCTCTCTTGGAAGTGCCTTTTGGTATGCGATTTTTTTTATCTATTGTTTTCATTGCTCCGAGATTTTATGGTTGAACAAAAACTACGGTTTGTGTTTGTCAACAAAATGGTTCAGTGGCTACTAATAAAACCAAAGTGTGTATCTCGTGTAAATTTGAAATTTACGATGCGCTCTATCTTTATTAACGATTATGTGAATTAATTAGTTGTATATGAAATTCGTTTTACCAGGCAAAAAAAGGCAATAAAAAACCCCGATCCTGCAAAGAATCGGGGTTTTTGTCAATGTTTTTTCTGGTTTATCCCAGCTTAAATGTGATGGGTAAAATCATTCTAACTTTTACGGATCGACCGCGCTGCTTGCCCGGTTTCCATTTTGGAGATCCCTTAATAACTCTTACAGCTTCTTCATCACATCCTGCGCCAATTCCCTTTACGGCCTTGACTTCAGTAAGCGTGCCGTCCTTATCCACGACAAACTGTACGAATACTTTACCCTCAATACCCCTTCTACGCGCTTGCGCAGGATATTTTAATTTATCTCCCACATATTTATAAAAAGCCGATATCCCTCCAATTGGAAGCGGCTGATCCTCAACGATGGTAAAAATCTCATCGACTTCTTCTTCCTCTGGTGCTTCCTCAAAAACAACCTCTTCAATAACGGTCTCCTCAGTCATTTCAACATCGAGATCTATTTCTATCTCTTCTTCAATTTCTTCTTCGTCCGGGACTTCGATAATTTCAGGCTGAACTTTTTTAGGTGGAGGAGGGGGTGGTTGTTGCGTTTGCGGGATATCCATTAAATCCTCGAAATCCTCTGCCTGTGCACCAAGATCTACCTGACTTCCATCATCATATACCTTTTTTTCAAAGGCAAAAATCACTATCAACAAACTAATTACGAGACCAACATTCAAAAATAAACCAGTAGTTCTGGTAAGGTCTGCTTTAGGGTTTTTCTTGTTTTCAACCATCTTCTGCTACTTATAGTTATCAAATTTGATTGGATATTTTTTTATCCCAAACACAAAAATACAAATTTATTTGAATTCAAATCAAATAAATGAAAATTTATAAATCAATAAAAAAATTACTACACCTATTATTACTCCTACAAGATTAAACGCCATATCCTGGTAATTAGCATAACGATCTGGTATTATTGACTGTCCGAGCTCTAATATACTTGCGTAGCCCGTTGAAATGGTCATTCCATACCTGAGTGGATTTTTATTTAGCTTAGCGTAGGTTGTTTGCTTCGAAAAACCGACAATCATAAGAAAGCTGAGGATGCAAAAAACTCCTAAATGAGCCAGCTTATCAAAGCTAAAAAGATCATCGATAGCAGGCATTTGCTGACCTGGCATTAGGATCAATAGAAGAATTACCCCTGCCCATAAAAAAGTAAAAAGATTATATCTCAAAAACATATACTATTCCAACGAAATCTATTCAGACACAAGGCTCTTATACTCGTCAGCTGAAAGCGCATCATCCAGACCGGAAGCATCTGACAGCTCGATTTTAATCAACCAACCGTTTTCATAGGGATCACTATTTACAGTTTCAGGGGCTGCTTCTAAATTTTCGTTTACAGCAATGATTTTTCCAGCAATAGGCATAAACAGATCAGAGACTGTCTTTACGGCTTCTACTGTACCAAATACATCTCCCATTTTGAGTTCATCGCCTTCACTTTCAATTTCTACGTACACGATATCACCAAGCTCCTTTTGGGCAAAATCTGTGATGCCGATCAGGGCCTGATTGCCTTCAACCTTTATCCATTCGTGGTCTTTTGTGTATTTTAATTCCTGAGGGATATTCATAGTTTTATTTTTATTCAAAATTAATATGTATTTGGAGAGATCAAAACTTATTGTGCTAAACTAAATCGAACCTGGACGCCAAATTGTGTGGTGGATCTGGGATACGAAGTAGTAATTCTTGGGGTATTGATATTTCTCTCAAAATACAAATTTAAATTCAGCCGTTCATTAAGCACATAACCTACTTGGGGTCTCAGCTGAAAATTAACATTTCCGGCAGTTACTGTATTAACTTCATCTATTTTGCGCTGAATGGTCTTGGTGTCCCTTAAGGTAAAATTAAATTTAAAAGTCAGATCATTTTCGAGCGTAATTATTGCTCCCTGAACTCTGAAAGGCAATTTCATATTTGCCTTCGTAAATCCAAAAGCTACTGCCAAATCGCTACTATTTAATTCTGTAATCTGAGAATTGGACATGTTTAGTCCTAGATTTCGTTGCTTTTTATAATCGATACTTGCTGTAATTCTGCTTTTGGTGCGAATGCTAATTCCAATAAGTGGTGAAAAACGTTCTTGAATAATCACCTGGTTCATTAAAAATGGAGAAATAAAATCACCTAATTCATTGGTGTCGGAAGGGATAGGGTAGGTATCCAGCAAGGCATCAAGCTCCAATTCATTTTGATATAAAAGTGAATTGGAGTAATTATTAATGCTATAAGTTGAGCTATAACTATGCTTTATACTTACGCTTGAAAAAATATCTTTTAATGCAGCGATATTCCCAAGCCCGGCATAGTCTATGCGCCAACCCGGAATAGGAATTTTTGGAAATGGGGTTAAGTCTACGGTATTGGCATCCTGTCCGGTATATGCAGCAATAAAAGCAGGAATCATCACGTCTTGTGATTGCTTGGCGTATGTCCCCTCATTAGGATTGCTATTATCCAACTTATTTTTAATGATATCCAGATTTTTCTCAAATTTCAAAAAATTAGGATTTGTATTATCCGAATTGTCTTTTTCGAAAGAAGTTTTCATGGAATTTATGGATATACTATAGCTTCCGGATCTGGAAATATTCAAACCGTTGTATATCCCATTATTGGTATTCGGGTCAACATCAACCCGGAATATTTCATTAAAATTACCGGTGCCTCTTTTCATTGCATCAAGCTGTATTCTAAAACTTTTAAAGGGTTCGACCAAGGCTTTCAGTTTTAGATCGTAGGATCGTAATTGGGTAAAAGGAACTGAAAAGAGTGTATCGGTGACCAGCCAATTATTATGTGCTGCTTTTTCCCGAATTGTAGTACTCTGACTGCCAAGTATAAACTCCCATCCCGGGGCTGACCATGCCTCATCCATTCCAAACAAATAAGGGTCTAGCGCATAGCCAGGCAACATTGTTCCCTCACGAATATCAAAAGATGCATTGACCGAACGTATCATCATCAAAAACCTTGCGATTCCTTTCACGGCTTTCAATTCAGGTTTTTTGGCCGTAGTATCCTGGGCTTGTGTTCTGCCTGGCCTTGTCCTGCTTCGGCTACTTCTTCTTGGCGGAGTGTTGATTTCTCTAAGAAATTTTGATTTATTATATAATTTTACAAAGTCAATTTTTCCTGAAATTCCACCATCCCTGGTGTTTTGACTGATATTTCCCAGGATCTTTTGAAGGTTTAGGCTGTCAATGGTAGACCAGGCACCAGCATTCCACATGTAGCCAACAGAATATCTCAAGTCAGCATTTATCCAGTTTGTCAACGGTATTTTATCCAGCGGGACACGATATGTCATATTTATATTCTGATCAAAATTCTTCATTCTGCCAAGGTTTTTTAGATTCGTAATGACCTCATCGGTCTTTTCTTCTGTATCCAAATCCCCGAATGGTTCATCAACGACGGTATTGGCCCTGGCGTTATAATCAATAGAAAGATTTTTTGTCAATGCCCATCGTAAGGTATAGAAGCGGTTAAAAGTAAAAAATTTCTCGTATGTTGGCCGGATACCTGTAGTGGTAAGGTCAGAATTTCTATATTGTGTTTTCACAAACCTTCTATTGAGATCAGCTCTAAAGCTTAAATTTGAAGGCAATATGGAGAAATTGAAGTCTTTGATTAATTGGAGGTATTTGCTATTCATT
>JAUUZS010000399.1 GCA_030589835.1 Cyclobacteriaceae bacterium | reverse complement strand
CTTTTTACGGATAACATTGGGAACCTATGGATTGGTACCAACAGCATGGATGATGACGATGGAGTGGGTCTATATCTGCTGGAAAGATCAACGAATCAGTTGCATCAGATAAAAGGAAAATATACAGGAATAATTCAAGATATTAAGCAAGATTCTAAAGGTAGGATCTGGCTGGCAAGCAAGCAGGGTGTTGGAAAAGTAGTCAATTATTCGCCGGGGGTAAGTGCATTTACCGAAACCTACTATGAGCTATATACCCATAAAACAGGCACTAAACAAGACCGGAACAGAAATGAGGTCACCAAGATTTTGGAATCTTCTGATGGGAACTTATGGTTTAGTACGCATATGGGAATTGCTCGATTGGTTGAAGGAGAAAGTAAGTTCAGCTTAAAATACTATCTGGATGATGAGTCGATAATCGGTAGGTTAGGGAGAAATTCAATTTTATCGGTTCTTGAAGCTGAGGGAACGATATGGGGTTTAAGCCTCGCCGGCCATCTGGGCTTGTGCCGATATAATAAAGAAAATGATGTTTTTGAAACCAATTTAATCACCAAGGCCAATATTAGATTTTCTAAATATTCACTGACGAATATCTTTGTCGATAGAAACCATGTCATGTGGATTGGTACCGTCAGGGAAGGGTTGCTGAAAATTGACCTGTTGCAAAAAAAATTCACGTCTTTCAGACGGGATGATTTCAATCCAAATTCCCTTGCCTCAAATAAAGTATATGAAATTACCGAACAACCAAATGGCATACTTTGGATAGGCACTTCTGATGGTGTGTGCAAATTTGTGCCTGGAGAACAGGACTTCACCTGCTATAATACCGATAATACCAACATTGCCGATGATATGATATTCAGCACACTTGTCGACAGCAAGGATAATCTTTGGTTGGGGCACTGGCCAACGCAAGTATCCAAAGTTAACCTGGAAACATGGGAAAATACACCTTTCAAATATATTGTAGGAAATGATACCACAGGTTTTTTCGTCTGGACGGCAAGTGCCATTGAAGAGGATGCTGAAGGAAATATCTGGTTTGGATCGCATGAGTTTGGTCTGTGGAAATCATTGGGCGGGCAACGTGTGTTTGAGAATTATTTGTTTGAAAGTGGTGATTTTGAAAATGAATTGGCGATTGATGTGCTGTTTTTTGATGCTCAGGGAAAGTTATGGGTCGGGACTTCCTTCGGGCTTTATACTTTCAATAAAGAAATTAAGAAACTGGAATTGGTAAAGGCATATGAAGATAAGCGCATATTTCAGGAAGGGATTTATTGTATCATGGAAGTGGGCGATAAATTATATATTGGCACGTATGCCGGAGGTTTGGTATCGCTGGACAAAAGGACTATGAAGGTACGGCGCTATTTAAAAAAAGACGGGCTTTCAGGAAATACGGTCCGGGGTATCTTATCGGCCGATGACCGAAATTTGTGGATTAGCACCACCACAGGGCTATCACACTTTGATATTGTGAGTGAACAGTTTAAAAATTATACCAAAGAAGATGGTATTCAGGGCAATGAGTTCAATGTAAACAGTTATTTTAAATCTTCCGATAATACGTTTTATTTTGGTGGCACAGAAGGATTGACCATGTTCAGGGCAGATGAAATTAGGGACAATCCATATCCTGCCAAACCGCTTATCACCAACCTACAGTTATTTAATGAAACCGTGACGGTTGGGGATACCATCAATGGTCAGGTGGTACTAAGCAAAGTCATTGCCGAAATGGATAACCTGGTGTTGAATCACCTTAACAAGATCATATCGATAGAATTTGCATCGATGCACATGACCTCACCTACCAAAAATAAATATCGATATATGCTAGAGGGATTGGAGGGGGAATGGAACGAAGTGGGTGCAGAAAGAAGGTTTGCTTCGTATACCTCCTTGCCGGCCGGGGATTATATTTTTCGGCTACGGGCCTCCAATAACGATGGCATATGGAGTGAACACGAGGCCACGGTTAATATTGAAGTGCTGCCACCTTGGTGGAACAGCCTCCTTTTTAGAATATTTTTTGTGTTGCTTTTGCTCGGGCTGGCATTGTTGCTCTTTCGTATCCGGATGATGGGTATCCGTATTCGCAATAAAAAATTGGAAGCTATGGTAGAGGAAAAAACGGATAACCTGAAAGCGCAGAATCAGGAGATTCGGATGATGTCGCACAAACTGCAGGAAACCGCACAATATAAAATAGGTTTTTTCATGAATGTTTCCCACGAATTCAGAACGCCATTATCCCTGATTCTGGGACCCGCTGCCAACCTGAATAAATCATCCCACCTGTCCGATATCGATAAAGAGAATGTGGATTTGATCGAGCGAAACGGACATCGCCTTCTCAGGCTCACCAACCAATTGCTGGACTCTGCCGATCTGGAAAGGGGCAGCCTGAAATTGAAAGTTGCCCGTGGAGATGTGGTTGATTATGTACTGCAGATTGTTCATGCTTTTGATTTTCGAGCAGAAAGGATAGGTGCCAATTATAAATTTAGTACCAACGAAGCGAAATGTATTTGCTGGTTTGACGGTGATAAGGTCGAAAAAATTCTGTACAACCTGATTTCCAATGCTTTTAAGTTTACCGAGCATCCTGCCAAAATACATATTGACCTCAAAGTGCAATCATCAGCAATTCGTATTAGCGTTACAGATAATGGCCTAGGAATAACCACCGAAGAAGTCAATAAGATATTTGATCGCTTTTATCAGGTCGATAATAAAAACAGGCGCAATACCGGGACTGGCATAGGGTTGAATTTGGCTAAGCTACTTGCACAAAAGCATAAGGGAGACCTCACGGTAGAAAGCACCCAAGGAAAAGGGAGTAGTTTTATTCTTGAAATACCTGTAAATGAACATGATTTTTCAGAGGATGAGCGCGTTCAACAACATCCCGATCTTCAGGAGCGCATCGAGCAAATACACAAATTAACACGTAAGGAAGCCAATACAGATTATGATAAACAAAGGGCTAAAGAAGCATTGCCTACGCTGTTGCACATCGAGGACAGTGTAGACATGCGATCATACATGAAAACTAACTTGCAGGCACACTACTCGGTATCGCTGGCAAAAGATGGGGTGGAAGGATTGAAGATGGCAGAAAAACTGCTTCCTGATCTGATCATCTGTGATATCATGATGCCGCTAATGGATGGGATTGAATTTTGCGATAAGATAAAGGAAAACGACTATTTAAGCCATATTCCTGTTATTTTACTGACCGCCAAAACAGGTGGGGAAAGCCAGATAGAAGGGTATGGTGTTGGTGCGGATGAGTATCTTACCAAGCCCATCGATTTGAATTTGCTCAAGGCCAGGATCGACAACCTGCTGGCCACACGAAAAAAATTACGGGATTCTTTTTCTTCCAATATTGATCTGGTTCCCCTAGACCTGATCCACGACCGGGGAGATGAAGTATTTTTGGAAAAAGCAGTCAGCATTGTCAAACAGAACTTGTCTGACCCGGAATTGAGCTATCACGCCTTTGTGAAAACCCTGGGCGTTGGAAAAACTCAGCTTTATAAGCGGATCAATAAAATATCCGGTCAATCCATCAATATTTTTATACGGACGATACGATTAAAAATTGCTGCCAAATTAATTCATGAAGGCAGTATGACCTTTTCTGAGATTTCATATGAAGTAGGCTTTAGCGATCCGAATTATTTTTCCAAGTGTTTCAAAAAGCAATATGGCATGTCACCCAAGGCCTTTCAGGAACAGGGAGTAGCATAAGTTTTGAGTGCAGAATTTGCAGTACTTTAAGCTATCATGGTTTTACCCTGAAACCAAGGACAATTCACAATATTCAAATAACAAACCCGCCTATCGGACGAAGCAGGTCCGAAGTCAGGAGTCGCCAGCCTGCGAGGCAGGAAAGAAAAGATTTCCAAAATCAGCAAATTTTAATGTTTCTTAATACTGCATTGGTTTATCATCTTTTTTACTTCGGCCTTCGGTCTCCTGACTTCTGACAAAATTTACTATCTCCCATTAAATTCAGGGCAGAACCCCCATTTATTGTAGGCCGAAAAACACCAGCGGCCATTTATTTTTTTGCCCGGACGCACCAAAAGCCATTCATTTATCGCTATCCATATTTCGATTTGGGTACTATATTCCTCAATGCATGGAATATATTCCGCTTTCACATGAATTGGAAAATAATCCTTCATTTAGGAAATATAGTCCCCTTCGTCCCTTTTTATCCTGTTTTTCTTTGATCCTGTAGAAAGAAATAGTCATCGACGCCATATTAAACATATGAAAACCAAGAATTCCAAAAGATTAAAATGGCTGGAGTTATTTATTGTGCTGCTCATTATTGTGCTGCTTTTAGCGCAGTTTTTTGTCTTTTAAGGCCATCATGATTACCATAAAAATCGCAATTATAATTTACCTAATTCAATATGGAGGAACCCGAATATCGGATCCTCATCCAAATTTATGTTTAACTAAAAAGATAATGTAATGAAAAAGAAATTACTATTTACTTTGTGTTGGCTCCTGGTGCTGGGAAGTCAGGTAATGGCACAAGAATCACAAATCACCGGTAAAGTAATCTCCGGGGAAGACGACACTGGCTTGCCGGGTGTAAACATTGTTATTCAAGGGACATCAGTGGGAACGAT
>JAUUZS010000092.1 GCA_030589835.1 Cyclobacteriaceae bacterium | reverse complement strand
GAAGTGTCAGATTCGGATTGGGAGTTTTGTCCTTTAAAAGAGGGAACTTATGACCTGCTGTTTGACCTTTGGGATGAAGCGATTGAAGCTACGCCTGGATCAAAATATATCCATATTGGATCTGACGAAACATTTGAATTAGGACAATGCAAGGAATGCAAAATAAAGGCTGAGGAAATTGGCAAAAGCGGATTGTATCATTTATTTGCCAGCAAGGCGGCCAAACATCTTAAAAAATCCAGAAAAGTAATGCTATGGGAAAGGCCAATGGGATGGAAGCAAAACAGGTCACCTATTAAAAATATAAAACCTGATACTGACTTGGTACTTATAGAAAGTTACAAATATGAAACCCCAGATTTTAAATATGCAAAAGAATCAAAATCAATGGGATTTGAGGTATTTATGTATGACCCCAATCCTGGACTGGAGCCGTTGTTTCTTCCCTATCATTATAGAAAACGTGGAGGAAAGAAAATCGAAGGGAGTATGACAAACTCTTATAATTTGGTTTCTAATAGTTCACAATCGAAAGTTTTTGATGGGATGATCAACACCTCGTGGGATGATTCAGGTCTGCATAATCAAATGTGGATGCTAAGTTTTGTTGTATCGGCACAATATTCTTGGAATGGAGGGGCACCAGGATTAGAAGAATTTGAAGATTCATTTTTCCATAACTACTACGGAAAGGAAGTAGTTGATATGAAGGAGCTATACGATTTATTGAATGATGGTGCTTATTATTATGCCGCAACTTTTGAAAGAAATGTATGGCATCACGGAATAATCGGTAAAACCCATTTGCCCGATTTGCCAAGAGGACAGTATATAGAATATGATGAGTACTGGAACTCGGAATATAAAGATATGGTCACCCGATCAGAAAAGCAACGTGAGAAAATGGCCAGAGCTCTACAAATTATCGAAACCAATAAAATATTGGACTTGGACCATAGTTACGATTTTGAATTGTATCGATCCATAGCAGAATTGATCGATCATACTTGTCTTACCTATCTAGATCTTTCAAAATTGGAAGATACAATAAAAGAAGCGCACCGCAATGCCTTTTTAGATAGACAAGCGGCATATAATAGTTTGTTGAAAGCCGAGCAACTTATTGAAAATAGCCTGACAAGAAGAGAAAAAACCATCAATAACTTAACGACAATATGGGAGAAGACAAGACTCCCTAAAGGTATGTCGACTCCTGACAAACAATATTTTTACAAAATGGATCGCTCACGCCATTTTGCCAATAGGACGGCAGATATGAGTTATCTGATTTATGACGAGCAATTGCTGGATATGGAAGGTTATTTGGAACAATTAATAGAGTACAGACAATCATTTCAACTTGAATTTTAGTTCTTACTTATTGAATAATTATGAAATCACTTTAAAGAAATAATGAAAATGCTCCCAAGATCTTAACAAAATCACATGAAGTTATTTACGAATAGCCTAATTTATAAATGGAACCTGATTATATCGTTCCTGTTGTTACTTACGTCAATGGCATTTGCTCAGGAAGACAGTACACATTATAGTGAGGTATTTGGCAGGGATAAACCATATCGTATTTTTCTTCCGGAAGATTATGATACAAGTCAAAAAAGCTACCCGGTTATTTACTATTTTCATGGTAATAATGGCACTCATGAGCTGAACTTGCCCGGTGTGGTTGAGATGGTTGAAAAGAATGGGGTTATCCTTGTGGCCTGGAATGGAAGAAATGAAGATTCCAACAAACGTCCTTATAATATTGGCAATCATTCCAATATTAATTACGAAGAGCAATTCAAAGATTATTTTTTAGAATTAGTTAATCATATTGATGTTCAATACCGCACACTTACAGACAGATCAAACCGAGCAGTGATTGGGCACAGTATGGGTGGGATAATGTCGTTTTATTTAGCCGCGAAATACCCTGATATGATTGGTACTGCTGCTAACTCCAAAGGTTCTCCGGAATTTTTTATGGGTTATCCTCACAATCATTCTTTATATAGTGTCAGGTATTTTTTTAAATATATGAATGGCCAGAATCTCAGGTTTCATAATAGTACGAATGGGGAGCTAGTGTTTCTCAATAATGAAGTTCATGAGGGCGCATTACGAGAAGAAGGACTGAACTATGAATATGAGATCTATGAGGGTGGGCATAAACTGAAGCCTCAGGGTTTTGAAGATATGTTTAATTTTACCATTACTTCGTTTAAAAGCCCATCGAAAAAACCTACTCGGTGGAATCACACAGATTTTTACCCCGAATTCAAAGTTTGGGGATATGAAGTAACCAGCAATTTGGATGAACCCGGATTTATTGATTTGAAAGGAGTGACCAATACAGGGTTAAGGGTCAGTACTAAAAAATGGCAGCCTTATGGCAGATCTATTAAAGGCGTTAAAATACAGATTGAAACCGCTGAAATTTATAAGCCAAATACCTCTTACACCCTTTTTGATTACAATGAGACACAAGGCACAAAAAAAGTTTCCAAGGTCAATAGTGATAATACGGGCCGGATTGGTTTTGATCTAAATCATGAAAGTCATCAGATTGGTATTTTTAAAAAAAATGATCCCGGTGAAATTGTGTATGTGGCACATGAAGTGAATGAAAGGGATTTCTTTCTTGATCACAACAAGGCCTCAGATCTCAAACTTCAACTACTAAATAGAGGAGGGAGCAGTATCCATAATTTAACAGTGAGTATAAGTACAAATGAAGGAGGGGTTGAAATCGCCAACCAAAGTATAAAAATTAAAGAAATTAAATCTGGTGAAATTGTCTGGTTACCAAATGATTTTGTAGTTACGGCTAAAAATTTGCCGGTAGAAGATGGTTCGCCATTCAGAATTAGGTTTAACCTTACCTTTAAAGATGGTAAGAATCAAATGTGGAAAGATGAATTTGATGCCCCGGTTTTTTATGATGTTCAGGAATTTACTAATATCGGAATTGATGATGGTGATACTGAAATTTTTGGAAGTGGAAATGGCAATAATATCGCAGAACCCGGTGAGACAGTAATGTTCTATGAGATAACCGGCATGAGTAAACGACTTCGTGTTTTTTATGATGATCCCTATCTGGATGAAGTATTATACGATGAGATACAACCTGATAAATGGGGAGATGGATATACATTGTCTTCTTTGATTCGAGTAGCCGACAATTGTCCGGTTGGACGTAAAATTAGGTTTTTGGCAAAATATGAAGTGAAAGAGTGGAAGGCAATTAAACGCAATGTTACCTGGGGAACTTTTAGCATAACGATAGGAGAAAAGTAAGAATATTGAAACCTTTGATAAATAGTTTATAATTCACTTAGCATGAATTATTTATCTCAAAAAATATAAATACCAACAAATAGCGTAAAGCATTATGAATATCAAAATATTTAATAAGCAATTAGTATCGGTTGAAAAAATATACTTGATTTTATTGATTACAATCTTTTCTGCCAATTTGGGTAATTGTCAGAAAGATAAAGAAAAGGTTTTTGTAATACAAACTGCGATCAGGGATCTGGATGAATTTAGAATGTTGGCAAAACAAGCAACTAAGTTAAAGCCTTTTGGACGTGTTGAAATTAACATAAGCACCCTTGCTGAAAAGAGTTTTCATGAAATCCCGGAAGGAAGAAATTTTTGGTATGAATATGCGAGCAATAACCCTACACCCTATAAATTTTTCCCGGACCCTAAAATTGCACCGTTTTTACCCGAGGAATTTGTAAGAAAAAATCGTGAATTAATTTTGGCAAAGGCAAAAATATTGAAAGAATATGGTCTTGGTGCTGCTTTTTGGAGTTATGAACCCAATTTTCTTCCATCCGCTTTTTTTGAATCCTATCCTCATTTTCTTGGTCCACGGGTAGATCATCCCAGAAGAAATAATAAAGCAGCATTTGCTCCTTGTATCAATGTGGCGGAAACCCGTGAAATGTTCGAGAACATGGTAGCCGAATTACTGAAAAATGTGCCGGAGATACAAACTTTCTTTTTTAAAACCAACGATGCAGGCTCTGGAATTTGCTGGTCCGACTGGCAATATGTAGGTCCCAATGGACCAATGCATTGTAAGGATAAGAGTATGGGGGAACGCGTTGGGCTCTTGATGAATACATTCAAAGAAGGCGCTCAAAAATCAGATAAAGAGATAACCATATACCTGACTGGCTCTATGTTTTCTGAAGACGAAAAAAAAGATATTTACAAGCATTTACCAGAGGGCTGTTATTATCAGAGCAACAATTCTGACAAAGTCAAGGTAATTAGTAGTATGAATGTAGGTTCTTTTCCGGTGAGAGGAATGATAGACCCACTGGGCTTGTTAAAAACCGTAAATACTATAGAGAAAGATCCCAATCAAACTGTTTTTATCACCTTTAGAGCTTCCTATGACAGAGGCTATGAGCACCTTGCCGTTTCTGATCGTTTTATTGATATGCTTGTAGATGATCTGGAAATTCTTGATAAGAAAGGTGAAATTAATGAACAAAAGGAATTGCGTAAAATATGCAAGGAATGGGGTGGTGAACGATCATCAGAAGTTCTGTTTAAGGCATTTACTGCATTAGATGAAGCAAAAAAATATAAATCAAACATTGGGCGTATTTCGGGGTTATATTGGGGAGTTTCCGCAAGGCAAATAACCAGACCTTTGGTGTTTGCACCTCAATTATTGACCCCAGAAGAGGAGGGCTATTTCCTCCCCTATGTATTTAATCCTTCTGAAATAGAAGCGCGTATGGATTACATTGATATTCATGGTGGACGAAAAGAGATTTCCCTAGATGCACTAGGTATTTATGTATCTAAACTTAATGAAATAATTGGTTTAATGGATCAGGTGGATAATGATGCCCCTGAAAAACAATTCATTCAAAATATGGTTCTGGGTTTACGAATTTACTCCAGCATTATGAGAAGTGGCGGTAATTTTGCTGAAGCACAGTTGATCAGAGATCGACATGAGCAAGAGTTAAGTGGCCCTCAACATAGACCTGATAAGACACCAACCTGGGAAGGGGATCCGGATCTTCAAAAATTCAATGCCATCAGGCGTGATGAATTAGATAATACACTTGATTTGATTGATGTTTTGGAAAGTGGAGGAATGGAATTTATTAGTCATGCCAAAGACCCTGCTTATGAAGATACATTTTTATTGGGGCCGGACCTGATTGAACAATTGATGCTCAAAAGAAAAATAATGTTGGAACATTGGACAGATATAGAAATGTATTTAACCAGTCCATATAAATAGGAGTTAAAAATAGAATTAATGAAATCTTTTTTATGAAATTGATATGATCACCGCAAAATATGAATCAAAACAGATGGCTCATATATTATTCTCTGTTGGGGAGAACAATTATTACAGGTTGGGTAAAGGACTACTTGACTATGATAGGCATGGCACTTTTTCTCCTGACGGCAAATGGATGATCACAGATACTTATCCAACAAAAAACAGGGAACAAAAAATTTACTTAATGGATATGAAAAGTGAAGCAATATTACCACTGGGAAGATTTTATCAACCAGATGAATACACTAAAGGATGGCGCTGTGACATTCATTGCAGATGGAGTCCTCATGGAGATATGGTTGGTTTTAATTCAATACACTCCGGAAGCAGGCAAGTCTATATAATAAAATTTGATTATTAAGTAGAAAAGATGCTATGGGAGTTCATTTATTAGAAAGATAACTATATAGAGAAAATTGACAGATTTAATCACAACATTTTATTAATATATTTAATTATAAAAACATGAAAATTTTAAAAAGAATACTTTTTGCATTGGGATTGATATTAATCGGTATAAATATATCAGGTCTTTTTAAAACGATGAGAAACCCTGAAATCTATACAGAAGAGGTGACATTAAGGAACAGAATTAACGATATTACCATAGAGTACCCAGAGATATTAGAGTTGTTAGAAAGAAGGGAAGGTGAATCCAATGTAGAATTTGCCATTAGAGTTAACAAAGTAGTTAACAATGGCTTTGCCCATTATTGGAAAAGCAAGGGAATTGATAAATACTATTTGAGGGTGCCCATCTGGGAAAACTATTTGTTGTTTTTTGCCTCGTACGTCAACCCCAAAATGTATGAACGTTATGAATTTAGCAATTATAAAAAGAACTTGGAAAGAGGGGTGGGTTTATGCTCAGCTCATTCGATTATTGTGAAAGGCGTTTTGATGGAGAACGGTATGAAAGCAGAATTAATGGATTTGGGAGGAAGACATGTTGTAGTAAGAGCAGAGCTCAATGATTCTACAACATATATTCTTGATCCGGATTATGGCATTGTTGTTCCCTATGATACTGCCGCAGTTCAGGCAAACCCTGAACTTGCCAGAAAGCCCTATAGTAAAATGGCGGATTTGTATTACCCCGATGCTGTAGATCCATACACCACTGATTTTATTGTTGAGATTTTTGGGAAATATAAAAATATTTATACTGTGGATAATAAGTTTGAGCATTTTTCTTATTGGGCAATTTGGATTATTCCATTGCTATTAATGGCGCCATTAGGATTTGATTTTTTGAAAAGGAATAATAAATATGCGGTATAAATTCATCATGAAAAATCTCTATTTACATTAAATCATTGTTGTTATGAAAAGTACAATAATATACATTTCCAGTTTTATTTTTTCGCAAGTATTGCTCGTGACTCCAAAAGTATATGCACAATATACAAAATATGATCACAAAACATTATCAGAAAATGTTGTAGCCATAAGCCAACCGGGCTATTATGGTAAGGAAGGAACTACCTATACGTTGACAAGCGATATTAGCAGTGAAAAAAGTACTATTTTTCTAGGTAAGGACATTACCCTTGATCTCAATGGGTATACCATTACTTATGCTGACGGAAATTACGAACATATTCCAAATTCCGGATTCGAAGAAGGATTGAAAGGCTGGGATGTTTCGAAAGCCCCGGGTGCGAAAGTGGAAAACACCGCTGATGTGCATGTGTTTCTTGGCGAAAAATTATTGAGCCTACAGAGCGGTGATGAAATAACATCCCCGTACATTAACCTGCCGGTTGCCAACCGCTCCTATTTTGCCATGTGTGGTATTACAGGAAGATATTACCACGATATGAAGAAGTACCCCGATGATGAAATGAAAGTGAGTGTGTATGTGGAAGATGAAAATGGCAATGAAGTAAAGTGCATAACGGAATATGGGGATGGTGCAAAGCAAAGCTGTCCTGTTGAGAGAAGAAGTCCCCGATTGGGCGGAGGATTTGTTTACGCACACCTCACTAATTTACCTGCCGGAAAATACCGAGTACGGGTTAAAGCTGACTCAGATTGTCTGGTTGACGAGATTGATATCCGCCCTGCGATGGATGCAGGCATCAGTATTATAGAAAAAACAACACCATTAGCTCACTATGATCATGTGATTATGGAGTCTCGGCCACCAACTATTCCTGCTTTTTTCGATTATACAGAAGATATGAAAACAGGAAAGCCCTTGTCTTCGTTACCACAAGTAAGTGGCAAAGGAACAATCATTATTAAAAATGGCACTATCGAAAGCGCTGCTGTAGGGATACTCTCATGGGGCATTCAGTCTTCTGCTACAAATGTGAAAGTCATTCTTGAAAATTTAAAAATTAAAACAAGCGGTATAAGTTCTGCCGCAGTGGATATACCCTATGCACGCATTAACAATTGCAAGTTTGATGTTGATATGCCGTTTCTTATCCAGCGACATGTTGGTCTTTGCTCTGTGATTATTAGAGGCAACAATGCCACCGAAATTTCGAATTCGGAATTTAACGGTGGCCAAGGCTGTTTGTCAATCAAAGGGAAAAAGTCGCTTATTCATGATAACCTTTTTATAAACCATCAAACTGTGACCAACCATTATAGTATTATGGGAACAGGTGATAGCACTAAAATATACAATAACCGGTTCGAACCGAAACAGGGATCAGGTATTTATGTGAGCAGGCACACTGAAGTATTTAATAACATTTTCAAAATAGAAACATCGCCACCAACTTGTGAATATGGAAATGAAGAATACAGCACCGCCGCAATAAGGCTCGGAGATTATGGTGCAAAACCAGGCTCTCCAAGGGCTTCCGTAGGCAATAGGATATACGACAACAAGATCTACATCACAGCAAAAAACTATCCCAAACCTAAAAAATACATTCCCATGGCATGGGGGGTTTTTTACAGTGCTAGGGCTGGGGAAAATTATGTTTATGGGAACGAGATCGTTGTGAACAAAGTGGAGTCTTCTTCAAAAGTGATAGCAGCGGCATTTTATATCTGTGGAGGCCCGAAATATTTTGGAGGACAATTTTATGATAACCATATTACGACCAATGTGCCTGCAGCCTGGATTGCCTCTCGGTATGGTTCAGCAAATGGAACAAAAATCTATAATAACACTATCATTAAAGCCCCTGGTACCGAAGATAGTTTCAAACCGTTCAGAATGGGGTGGGGCAAAAATCACATCGCTACCAATATAGAATTCAGGTCTAATATTCTTGAAGAAATGAACTTGGAATTAGAAGGTGAACAGCACAGTTATTCTGTTTATTGGACTTTGGATATTAGTGTAAAGGATAAAAAACAAAAACCGATTGTGGGTGTAGAAGTCAAAATATATGATAGAAATGGACAGGAAGTGAACATTTCAAAATCGTCCGAACAGGGCAGAGTAAGTATGGAATTGCCGCAGTACTTGATAGACGGTTTGAAAAAAACCGAACTAGCTCCATATACAGTAAAAGTTGGAAGGAAAAAGGAAGTCACGTTGCTCAATCAAAATACAGAACTGACTGTAAATGTTCGATAAAACATTATCATGAAGAGATTATTAATATTTTTTGCATTTATAAGTATCAACAGTTATGGTCAGGATACCATGTTGTGTGTTGGAAACAATTGGACGGAGGATGAGGCAAACCTAATGATAAAAAGTTTTGCCAGGCAGTGGGATGATGTTGATTCCCGGGAGAGGAGAGCACAAAGAATTAAGCAAGGTATTGTTGAAGGGATGCAGTTTAATAAAATGCCTCAGATGATCGGGGTTTTCAATCCTGTCATTCACAGTAAACGAACTATGAATGGCTATACTGTTGAAAATACGCGTTCCATGGGCCACAATGATCACCTGTATGAACGTGCTCATAGTGCTTTTTTTGATTATACGGAAAATGTCTCCCAATCAAAGCCAATTGAAGGGATACCGATTGTTAAAGGAGAAGGAACCGTGACCATTAAAAATGGGACGGTCGGTGTTTTGTCCTGGGGAATCCAGTCAACAGCACAAAATGTTGGAATTATCCTGGACAATGTAAAAATTGTAACATCAGGTATCAATTCTACAGCGGTCGATGTACCTCATGCAACGATTACCAAATCTACTTTTGATGTAAATAATCCTTTTATCATTAATCGACATGGTTCAGAGTTTTACGGTGTGGATCTAAGGGGGAATCGTGCATCGGAAGTATCTTATTCTGAATTTTATGGCGGGCAATTGCTAGACATGGAAGGTTATCTGGAAAAGCTGAAAAAATATCGAAGGTCATTTGAGTTAGAGTTTTGATTGAGACCATGATCAAGAGAGATTATTTGAAAATAAATTAGAAAACGAAAACCTTAGTTATTATGAAAAAATCAATTGGCTCATTTATTATAATCAGCATTTTATTTTACACTTCATACGGACAAAGTGAAAAAACGAATGGTTTAGAAACCATCCTTGAATTTTCTCTTGGTTCAAAAGTTGGAAAACTGCGTGCAGTCCCGGTTCAAATTGCTAAGGGAAAGACGGCTATTTTGATGGTATACTCAGCAGATAAAGAAATTGATCCCTGGATAGAAATGTTTTATCCACCTACCGATAAATTAAAATTTGCATTGTTTACATTGGAAGGGCAATTATTGTGGAAAAAAGAATTGACTACCAGTACTATTAATGGCATTTGGTTTACGCCAGTTTTCCCATTCGACTTAGACAATGATGGAGTTGATGAAATCTATTTTGTTAACAATATAGATTCGGTTCATCTATTAAGTTATAAGTACTTGCGCCTGGAAGCCCTTGATTCGAATACTGGAGAAAGTATTGGGCAATGGCCATGGAAAAAATCTTCTTATGGGGAAACTAACAGTCAAACATTTCGCAATTTCATTTTTGGGGGTTACAGCAAAGGGGAGCCAGTATTGATAACAGCTCAAGGCACATATAGAAGAATGGGGCTACAAGCATGGAATAAAAACATGCAAAGCCGATGGGACTTAGTAATTGAAGAAGATGATCCTGGTGCACGTGGATGTCATATGTCTCCGGTTGTGGACATTAATTTTGATCAAATTGACGAAATTATGTGG
>JAUUZS010000523.1 GCA_030589835.1 Cyclobacteriaceae bacterium | reverse complement strand
GATGATGTCGAGATTCAGTATTGCTGCGAAGCATCTTGGATTAAATGAAGACACCTATAATGTATTGAAATCGCCTGACAAGCAAGTGATTATCAACATTCCGATAACCATGGATGATGGATCAATTCAAGTTTTTGAAGCTTACAGGGTCGTTCATAACAATGTGCTTGGGCCCTCAAAAGGGGGCGTCAGGTTCGATCCTCATGTGAATCTGGATGAAGTAAAAGCTCTTGCCGCCTGGATGACCTGGAAATGTGCTGTAGTTGATATACCATTTGGAGGTGCCAAAGGGGGGATTTGCTGCAACCCGAGACAAATGTCTTCTGGAGAAATCGAAAGATTGACCAGGGCTTATACAACATCTCTTTTCGATGTATTTGGCCCTGATACAGATATTCCTGCCCCGGATATGGGAACCGGCCAAAGAGAGATGGCCTGGATGATGGACCAGTATTCTCGAAATAGCGGCCAGACTATAAATGGTGTAGTTACCGGGAAGCCGGGAGTATTGGGTGGATCAGCAGGAAGAGTTGAAGCAACGGGCCGTGGTGTGATGGTTTCGACACTTGCTGCCCTGGAAAAACTTAAAATTAATCCATTTAATAGTACCGTGGCTGTTCAGGGATTTGGCAATGTGGGTTCTTACGCAGCTCAGTTGTTGGTAGAGAGAGGCACCAAGGTCATTGCAATAAGCGATATAACAGGTGCCTATTACAATAAGGATGGCATTGACATTGAAAAAGCAATTAGCTATCGCCTGGATAACAGGGGGACATTAGAAAATTTTGAAGGCGCTGAAAAAATGGATAACGCCGATGAGTTATTATCCCTCGAAGTAGATGTGTTGGTCCCTGCCGCTATGGAAGATGTAATCACCATGAGAAATGCGGATAAAATAAAAGCCAAACTTATCGTAGAAGGCGCTAACGGACCTACTTCTGCCAAGGCAGATGATATTATTGCTGAAAAAGGAATTGTGGTTGCTCCAGATATTTTGGCTAATGCCGGTGTGTAACTGTTTCCTACTTCGAATGGGTGCAAAACAGGCTTGGGTATAAGTGGACAAAAGAAAGAGTTCATCGCCGTTCAGACAGGATTATGCGCAATGCATTTGAAAATGTGTATAAAACATCAATAAAATACGATGTTACGCTAAGAATTGCGGCATATATTGTAGCCATAGATAGAGTCTCCAAAGCTTACAGGTATAGAGGAGGATTTTAGAATTATTACATTTAAAATGAGTATTCATAAGGAAGGAAGGTCTATTTTAAGTATTCTATTGTTAGTTCTTTTACTAATTAATATTGGTCTTAATTATTTTAATACACCAGAACCGTTCCTTTATTTATCCTATCTGACAAGTACTGTATTTTTCTTATTGGTGCTTCAGTTTTTCAGAAGTCCTTCGATAGAAATCAATGCTAACCCAAAACATGTGCTTGCGCCTGCCGATGGGAAAGTAGTTGTGATTGAAGAAACAGAAGAGACTGAGTACCTGAATGAAAAAAGAATTCAGATTTCTATTTTCATGTCACCACTCAATGTGCACGTAAATCGAAATCCTGTCGGGGGAATTGTAAAATACTTTAAATATCATTCTGGTAAATACCTTGTGGCCTGGCATCCGAAATCGAGTACTGAAAATGAACGAACTACACTTGTTTATGAACTAAATAACGGAGTTCAAATTCTGACCAGGCAAATAGCCGGGGCTGTTGCCAGAAGAATAAAATATTATATCGGTGTAAATGATGAAGTTTCCCAGGGCGAGGAATTCGGTTTTATCAAATTCGGCTCCCGGCTTGATGTCTTTCTTCCACTCAATTCCAAAATCAATGTAAAAATTGACCAAAAGACCACGGGTGGCAAAACGGTGCTTGCGGAATTATAATAAGTTGAGAAAATCAGTTTAGTATTTCTCTTTATCTTATAGCTAAATCTTAACTGAATCGATGATAGAAAATAATTAATTTTAGACTTTCTGCTTCCTCCCAATTATCAGGTAAAGTATAGCTCCTAATATTGGAAGAAAAATGATCAAAAGAACCCACACGATCTTATCGTAGTTTTTAAATTCACTTTTCAAACAATCTATCAGTGACCACAACCATAGTATAACGGGGAGGCCAAATATCATCAAAATGATTATTATCTCCAATCCGCCTATGCCTCCTAAGAATAAAAAAATGCTGCTCATATTGTTGAAGTTAAGTGAAAGATAGAGTTTAAAATTAGTAAAATTACAATAATATCCTATTTATATCGGAGGATAAATCATCCTTTAATAGAATCTCGCAATAGTAATCCAACTGCTTCAATCCCCGAATCCAAAGCCTCAAACAAAAGAGGCAATCTTCCATTATCGACACCGGCATAGACCAAGTTTGGATTTGATCTGAGTTCGTTTCCATCATTAAATAAATAACCAGGTTTTGGGATAGGCATGGCATGACCCATTTGCTTGATAATGACTTTTTCTATTTGGCTTTTCAACGATCTGTCAAAATACTTCTCCAGATGGGCCAATGTTTGATTGACGAAGGTTTGTTTTCGATCTTCAATCAATGACATCATCTCTCTTTCTTCCGGTTTAAAACAAAAATAGACTGTCAATACCCTGGTATCACTATGAGTTGAAAATTGGGCCATTGAATCCACAAATCCAAGCAAGGATTTATCTGCTGAGATGATTTCATTTTGCCAGTAAGCACCCTGTCTCGGCAGGCGGGTACTTTTCCATGATTTGCATAAAACAAAATTTACCACCACCCATGGAGCATATTCGGTTTTATAAAATAGGTGATAATCCCTTGGAAAAATATATTTCAAGGCATGTTTATGGCCTGCATAAATTATTTTTTCGCAGCTCACCAGGGTATTTTCCTTTTTCACAGTATCTATTACTTCCACCTCAAACCCATCTCCTTTTTCACGGATTAATTTCACCAAATGTGATGTGGCTATGCGATCTTTTGGCAGCCGGTCGTATATCTTTTTTATAAAATAATAATTGCCTTCAGGAGGGGAAAATAACTCAATTGGTTTGGTGTAGTAAGGTCTGCAAGCAAAATAATGAATCCCCGCCAGGGCAGAAACTTCAGATGCACCGGAGCCATAATCATCTTTCATATGGTAATCCAATCCCTCAATAAACCCAACAGAAACGGAAATCTTTTGTTTCAGCCAATTGAGAAAGGAAATATCATTCAATTTTCTAAGATCTTTATCTATCAACCTTGTGGGCATAGGCATTTTCCCGGCATATGATTTCATTAAATCTACAAAGGCTACTTTCTCAGCTTCTTCGGGCAATACATCCTTTCTGAACTCGCCATAAGCAAACGTCTGGCTTTCTCTATTTTTGGGAATGAGGTATTTTT
>JAUUZS010000003.1 GCA_030589835.1 Cyclobacteriaceae bacterium | reverse complement strand
ATGTTGAAGACATGAAGAACCACAAAGATCGTGTGTTTTGGATCGGAAAGGAAGGAAAAAGTGACAGCGAATTGATTCTTGGACACATCGCACACAAAATCCTTTCTGGTTTTTATAATGCCTATGAAGGTTATTATGGATCAACAACTATCCTGGAGATGATCAATGCCAAAATTAATGGCAACAATTAGCTGTAATTAAATTCTCCGTATTTACCTGATATAGTCAATTTTTTTCCTGTTTCAGAAGACGCAACGCTTCCAATAATTTGAGCGTCTATACCAAATGATTTTGATATTTCGATCACCTCATTGGCCTTATCTTCAGGCAAGTAGATTTCCATTCGGTGCCCCATGTTGAACACTTTGTACATTTCCTTCCAGTCAGTGCCACTTTCTTGGTGTATCACTTTGAATAGAGGAGGAATCTCAAATAGATTATCTTTAATAATATGCAGGTCTTTTATAAAATGAAGAATCTTCGTTTGTGCCCCTCCACTACAATGGATCATGCCATGAATATTGTTGCCGATTTCAGTAATTAGTTTTTTAATTACCGGCGCATAGGTACGTGTTGGTGAAAGCACAAGTTTACCAGCGTCCAATGGTGCCCCGGCAATCGTATCCGTCATCAGATATTTTCCCGAATATACAAGGTCTTCCGGTATGGAGGGCTCGTAACTTTCCGGGTATTTATCTGCATATATCTTAGAAAATACATCGTGACGGGAAGAGGTGAGGCCGTTGCTGCCCATGCCGCCATTGTATTCATTTTCATAGGTAGATTGTCCGAATGAGGCCAGCCCGACAATCACATCGCCGGGAGCTATTTGATCATTGGAATAAACGTCCTTTTTTTTCATCCTTGCCGTAACCGTACTATCGACAATAATGGTGCGCACCAAATCACCGACATCTGCCGTTTCTCCTCCTGTGCTAATGATGCTCACACCATTATCCCGGAGCATTTGAAGCACCTCTTCGGCTCCATTGATGATTTCGGCAATTACTTCACCGGGAATCACTTTTTGATTACGGCCTATTGTAGAGGAGTATAGTACATTATCTAATGCGCCAACACAAGCCAGGTCATCGATGTTCATGATGATGGCGTCCTGAGCTATACCCTTCCAAACCGATATGTCTCCGGTTTCTTTCCAATAGATATAGGCTAAAGCGGATTTAGTCCCGGCTCCATCTGCATGCATAATATTGCAATAGCTGTCGTCTCCACCAAGCATATCTGGTACGATTTTGCAAAATGCACTGGGAAACAAGCCCTTATCAATATGTTTTATAGCATTGTGTACGTCTTCTTTGCTGGCAGAAACGCCTCTTTGCATGTATCTTTCTTCCATGAACGGGAATAATTTGATGAAAATTGGCCTCTAAAATGGATGCCAAAATTAGATAATTATGTGCAATTTTTTGAATTGAGTTCAGAATAAAACTTTTCAGCCTTACAAGTCGGCTAAGTGACTTGAGTTCATTTTGTTTCGTAGGTCTTATGTAATACTATGGAGATTTTTGTTTTGTGCTTGGGCAATTGCGTAATATTACCAATAACTATTATTGTGCATAGTCCGATTTTGTCCAATTTTCTATTTCAATATTTTTAATCCGCCGAAAATGAGACTCATTGTTGGTTACTAATATCATTCCATTTGCTATAGCAGAAACTCCTATTAATAAGTCGAAATCATCTATGGGTTCGCCTTTTTTTCGCAATCTCGCTTTTTCCTCAGCATATAATTCAAGTGAATTAAATATCGGAATGATCTGGATTCCAGTTAAAAAATCATCAAGCACGGATTGGTTCTTTTTTGGTGAGCTGCTGTTTTGAACTCCAAATTTTAATTCTGCTAATGTAATTTCAGAAATAAACCTATTCTCATTCTTAATAGTCCGGAACTTCTCTTTTAATCCAAATTTACCCTTAATAAAGTATATGCATATATTGGTATCCAATAAGTACTTTTTCAAAATGTTTCTATTTGCCGATTAAAAGTTCTGCTTTCTCTAATGTCCTTTATAATCTCTTCAGAATCCCTCGAATCAACCCATGCACCATATGACTTTTCAAAACGATCACTTTTTTTTGAAATATCTTTGCTTATTGACTTTGATAATCTCTCTATCAATTTGAGTTTAAGGTTTGGATTTAAATTACTTAAAAGTCCAATATATCCATCTATTATTTGTGTATCATCTTTCATAATATTATTCTTTTATAGAAGATATGAAGATATTAATCATAGAAACGAAGTAAATCGTATGAATGTTCCAGTATTAAGTATAACAATACGATAGCTATACGCCTGTCTAGCTGATCAAAGTCAATAAATTAAGACTTTCAAAAGTAATTGATGACTTTTGCTCAACCGACCCTAATTGTCCCAGTCAATTTTATTTTCCAGATCACCTCCGCTTTGTTCGATACGCTCTTCCGCCTGAAGAACTTCCAGTTCCTCATCTAAAATCTCATCATCTTCAGGTTCAAGGATTTTATTATACTCTGTCACCTTAAAATCCGTCCTTCTGTTGCGCTGGTGAGCAGCCTCTTTCGCTTGCTCTGTGGCGATCTGATTGATCTCATCGTCAGTAATCAGCAACTGTGATTCTCCATAACCCCGGGCTATGATCCTTGTGGCGTCAATTCCTTTAGAAATAATGTAATCAACAGCAGATTGCGCCCTTCTTTTTGACAGGTCATCGTTATAGGCTACAGTTTGCCGACTGTCTGTATGTGAGCTTAATTCCATTTTTATCTCCGGATTGTCCCCCAGAATGGTTACCAATTTATCCAATTCTAATGCTGCATCGGCCCGGATATCTGCCTTGTCAAGATCGTAATAAATATTATCGAGTACAATAGCTTTGTCTATCACGATCTGATCCAACACAATTTTTGTATTAAACACCTTGTTGGTTTCCAACTTATTTAGTTTGTCTTTTGGGATTGTTTTTCCTTTTGTAGAAAAGGAAGCCCTGGAGGTAAAATAGTCCGGTTTTTCTCCAAACAATTTATAATCTTCTTCAGGATATACTCGGAACAGGAATTTCCCATCTCTTCCGGTCAAGGCTTCATTGAGCAATTCGTCGTTGGCGCCATAAAGTATTACGGAGGTATTGGGCAAAATAACTTCATTGCCATCCTCATCATAGGTATTCGTGGTGCCCGTAAGAAAGTAATTCACAATTTTCAGATCCGGGTCATTGTTGATAAAGGTATAAATATCGTCATCCCCTTTACTCCCTTTTCTGTTGGAGGTAAAAAAACCTTTGTCAGGAGTAAAAAGAAAAATTCCAAAGTCATCGCTGCTTGTATTGATTGGGGACCCCAGATTTTCGACCACCATTTTGCCTGCTGATCTTCTAGCAACCAAAATGTCCAGTCCTCCTAAACCAGGATGGCCGTTGGAAGAGAAATATAAAGAACCATCACTGGCCTGATAGGGAAACATTTCATTTCCCGGGGTATTAATTTTAGGGCCTAAATTCCTGACATTGCTCCATCTCCCTCGACGGTTTTTTGTGGCAGCAAACAAATCTGTTCCTCCTATTGTCCCCCTTCTGGTAGAAGAAAAGTATAGCGTCCTGCCATCACGTGAAAATGAAGGCGAAGAATCCCATGCTTTGCCATTGCTCACACTCATGAGGGTTGGTGACGACCAGGTTCCCCTGCGAAATCTTGAAATGTATAAATCTACATCTTCGGCACCTTTTTTTCTGCCGCTGTTGCCTTTTGCAAACACCATAGACTGTCCGTCAGGCGAAAACGCAACGCAGCCTTCGTTAGAATTGGGAGAATTGATGAGATCACCTAATGAGTTAATGGTGGTAGAGTCAACTCTTGCTCCTTTGGTTTTGACCTTATACAAGTTGGTAAAGGAGCTTCCTGTGGCCTTATAAATCTTTCCGCCATATCTCGATGAAGTAAAATATAGCTCATTATCCATGTAAACCGGCGAATATTCTGCGGCAGAGGTGTTGATCAACTCAAGGTTTTTAACACGGTAAAAATTCTTTTTTTCAAGAATGTCATTTAACCTGATTAAATTGTCGATTTCAGTTTGCGCAATTTTTATTACCTTTTTATCGCTTGCCGAAGTCAAATAGTTTTCTAGTTCTTGTTTGGCCTGGTCATATTTTTCATTTGACTTTAGCGCTAGACCATAATAATAATTGACCTCTTCATTATCATATTTTTGCTCAATGGAAGTTTTGTAAAAAGGCTCTGCTTCCTTTAGTCGGTTGGATAGCCGGTATGCTTCACCAATTTTAAAATTGGCTTCCCCAGGATTATAATTATGATTTAATGCTTTTTCAAAAAACTCAATGGAAAAATCATATTCGCCATATTTAAACTTTTTATCCCCTTTCTTCATGGCAACTTTTCCTGCCGAGCAGGAAGTTAAATAAAGTATGGAGAGCAACAATATGTACCTGGTACCGCTTTTCATTTTCAATCGCATTTTAGCAATTACATTTCATGAATACCAAATTTAAGGATTCAATTGGAATTGCATTTGGATTTAAAACAATTATTTAAAAATTATAGTATTCATACTACTCAGATATAATATTTTATCTGCCTATTTAGAGCCTGTCCATAAAGTTATCGAATTGAAATATTCATCTTTTTGCGCCTTTTTGCCTTTCTCAACTTGCCTAATACCCAGGTATTTGCTGCATTGAGAAAGCCAAAAATTCATCAAAAATCTCAACATTTCAATAATCAAGCACGTTATAGACAGACTCTATTTAACCTATATTGATCATGTTCAAAATAAGCGAACTCCGGGTTATGCCCTAGCTGAATGGCGTTTTTCAGAAACTGTATGGCTAAAGTATGATTAATTTAACAATGGCATAATAGTGGCTGGCGATCAATGGCAATATGTCGGAAAAAGCAAAATTTATTAAATCAATAACAGAGATCATTTAATATAATAGCAAGAATTACTATCTTAGTCCGAAATAATATTTTGTAAACTGAAGAAGCGACATGCATAAAATTGATGATATCGACAAGAAGATTTTGGGGATCTTACAATCAAGGGCAAAAATAACCAATGCCAAACTTTCTGAAGAGATTGGCCTTTCTCCGGCACCCACTTTGGAGCGGGTGAAAAAGCTGGAGCAAATGGGAATTATTACAAGCTATCATGCGAAGTTGAATATTGAAAAGATTGGTTTGGGTGTGACTACCTTTGTTTTGGCAACTTTAAATGGTCATAACCGGGTTAATATTGAAGGGTTTGTTAGCGCTATCGAAGATATTCCTGAGGTTGTGGAATGCCATCACATCACTGGAGCAGGTGACTTTATATTGAAAGTAATTGCGAAAGACATTGCTTCATACCAGAAATTGATGCTGGAAAAAGTTAGCGATATCAAGCAGGTTGACAATATGCAATCGATGGTGGTTTTGTCAACTTTCAAAGACAGCAAAGTAATTCCCGTAAATTAAATTTTTGTAGGATGTCAAAAGCAGAACACAGAATTTTAAGTAAACAACAGATTCAGCATAAAATAAGCAGAATCGCATATGAGATTTATGAAAATAACTATCTCGAAAAAAAAGTTTATGTAGCGGGAATTCCGAGTGGATATAAGCTGGCCAATTTATTGGCCAGGGAATTGAAGAAAATCAGTCCTTTTGAAACTTCACTTTTAAAAATAGAAATTGATCATGATGCACCCGCTGAAAAAAATATTCAAGTAAATTGTGATCCTAAAGATTTGGATGGCCATGTCTTGATTCTGGTAGGTGATGTGTTGCATACCGGGAAGACCTTTTTGCACAGTCTACGTCCGTTTTTGGATGTAGATGTCAAGAAAATTGAAACCGTGGTTCTTGTAAATCGAAGTCATAAGCTGTTCCCGATTTCTGCGGATTATACCGGTTATGAGCTTTCCACAACGTTAAATGACCACATTGAGGTAGTATTGGATTCTGGAAAATTTGGCGTGTATTTAGATTAATTTTTTTTTTGGTACATATTGGCTTTGCTCAAAGCCATTAAGAGTCAACGAATCCTCCTTTGTTCTCAATAGCATGTGTACATCAGGTAATACTGCAACAAGGTTTTACTACGCAGTATTTCAGACACCAAGGATATTTTGGTTAGGATTTGCATGGTATGAAATCCTAAATTGCCGGATACGGAGGGCTTTTGCTTTGTAATATGTTTTCAAAAATCAATATTCTGGGATGGCGGGTGCAATTATTCAGCTTAGTTTTATAATATTGCACCTTAAATTGTACATATATGTCTTCCAGTTTTTCTGAAATCCGTCGAGTCACTACCCATCAGCTTCAAGCCATGAAGCGGGCGGGAGAAAAAATATCTATGCTCACCGCCTACGATTATTCTATGGCGACAATCATTGATTCAGCGGGTATTGACATCATTTTGGTTGGTGATTCTGCCTCAAATGTGATGGCGGGCAACGAAACGACCTTGCCCATTACACTCGATCACATGATCTACCATGCAAGCTCAGTAGTGAAAGCTGTGAAAAGGGCATTGATAGTAGTAGATATGCCGTTTGGATCATATCAGGGGAATTCTCAGGAAGCCTTGCGATCGTCCATTCGAATCATGAAGGAGTCCGGGGCCCATTCAGTAAAAATGGAAGGTGGCATAGAAATCATCGAATCTGTAGAACGCGTTTTGAGCGCAGGGGTTCCCGTAATGGGACATTTGGGGCTTACTCCTCAATCAATTTATAAATTTGGCACCTATACGGTAAGGGCGAAAGAAGAAGTAGAGGCCAATAAACTCATCGAGGATGCTATTGCGTTGGAAGAAAGCGGTTGCTTTGCCATGGTGATCGAAAAAATACCTGCAGATCTCACCAAAAAGGTAGCTGAAAAATTGACCATTCCTATTATTGGAATTGGAGCAGGTGCTTATGCCGACGGACAAGTTTTGGTGATGCATGATATGCTTGGAATAAATAAAGAATTTAACCCGCGGTTTTTACGCCGATATGCAGATCTACATTCCTCAATTACCAACGCAGTGGAAGGATATATTTCTGATGTAAAATCCGGGTCTTTTCCCAACGAAAAAGAGAGCTATTGATTTCTACTCCTGAATTAAAAAAAGTACTTTTTATCGTCCCATACCCGGTAGGGGAGGCACCTTCGCAAAGATTCAGATTCGAACAATATTTTTCTATTTTAAAAGAAAATAAAATCGAATATCAAATCGAATCATTCTGGTCCAAAGAGGCTTGGGAAGTGCTTTATAAGAGTGGCCATACATTCCAGAAAGCAAAAGCATTTATTCAAGGTAGCATAAGACGGTTTCTGTTGTTTTTCAGACTTCATGATATTAAACTGATTTTTATCCATCGGGAAGCTATGCCCATAGGGCCTCCAATTGTTGAATTTTTACTGGCTAAAGTATTCAGAAAAAAAATCATCTACGATTTTGACGATGCTATTTGGCTACCAAATACTTCATCACAAAACCGTATGGTGAGCTGGATAAAGTTTCACGATAAAGTAGGTAGTATTTGTCGATGGAGCCAGAAGGTAAGCTGTGGGAATACGTATTTAGGAGAATATGCAAAAAAACACAACCAAGGAATTTTTATTAATCCTACAACCATCGACACTTCGTATCACAAGCCAGCAAGCACCGCATCAGAAACGCGGAAATTGACTATTGGGTGGACAGGGACACATTCCACCAACAAATACTTCGAATCCTTGGCACCTGTTTTGGAACAGTTAAGTCAGCGTTTTCCCATTGAAATTGTTGCTATTTCAGATCAAAAACCTCAAGTTACGCTTGATAATTATACATTTGTAAGCTGGAATAAAGCACAAGAAATTCAACAGTTAGATAAAATTGATATTGGAATAATGCCCCTGGACAACACCGTATGGGAATTGGGCAAGTGTGGATTTAAGGCATTACAATATATGGCACTGGAAATACCAACTGTTGCATCTGATGTGGGGGTAAATCATCAGATCATCGAACATGGAGTTAATGGCTATTTATGTAATAACCATAAAGAATGGCTTAGCACTTTGGAAGAACTGATTTCATCTGAATCCTTAAGAAAATCTATAGGGCAACAAGGGCGAAAAAAAGTACTGAAATCCTATTCTGTACTATCCAATACCAAGCTTTTTCTTTCTCTTTTTGCATAGCTAAGCAGCACAAACAATCCGGATACAAAAAATGGATATAAGGGGATTTTATACCGTACGAGGGTACCGAAATTATAGGTTGTTATGCCCACGGCGAAGGCAAAGGCTATTGAAAATAAAAAACTAAAGACCAAAAAAGGTTTTGATGTAATAAGTTTTGCCGCCTGGATAAATCCAACTTTATATAATACATAAAAGGTAAAGACCAGCAGAGCAAAGGATTCCAGAGCCGAGAGCAGCATAACGATATTGTTTGCTTCCCATAGATGGGGCCGGTACAAACTTACCCAAACTGCCTGAGGGAATTTTTTTAGCATACCGACCGGACTGTAGTCAAAGTCCCCCAGCGTATAGGCAGCACCTCCTTCACGCTCACTTACATAGTGAATCCACTCCGCTGTTACCCTGGCGGTATTGGCAATATTGTCCAAATCATATCTCGCGTTACCCTCACCTACCTTAATAACTGAATAATAGGCCATAAATCCTGAAAGGCCAATAATAACCGGAGCAATCAATATTTTTATAATGATGTTCTTTATTTTGCTGAGCCGGGTCATAAATATCCATAAAATAGAGGCAGGTATATAGCAGAGTAAAATATAGATCTTGATGGTATAAATCGTATAAAATGAAAAAACTAAGATCAGCGCTGAAAAGCCTATATTTCTCTTTACAATAAAAAGATTATAAATGCCAAAAGTAGCCCATCCCAGCGCACCAATCGTTATGGTGTCTTTTAATATACCCGACCCCCAAAAGAAAAGGGAGGGAATAAAAAGTACGGCTATTGCTATGCCACGGTGTTGCTTAGGATACATGCGACATAGCGTATGAAACAAAGCCCACATTCCACTAAAACTAATTGCAGCAAAGAGGATGGCTGTTGCGGAGTAGGTATGAAAGGTCAGGATGTCCAACACTCCCGCAGCACGAACCACAAAATAAGACGAGGAGTCGCCGTAGGTGTATATTCGGGAGGCATATTGGAAAGTTTCGGCAACATATTCATCACCTGCAAAAATAAGCTTCAATGCCAGGATTGGGCTATCCTTGAAAGCTTCCCATACATATTTGCTCCCTAAATGAAAATAGGTAAAGGTATCCCCTCCGCCATAGTAAAACTGGTAGATCAAACCAACGGCGATAGCACCAAGGATTTTTAAGGTTAGCCCGGGCAAAAAATACTTCCTGTTATTTTTTGCCGTGACCATTGGCCTTAGGGCAATAGCCAGGGAATAAATTAACAATAGAAAAATTGGCGTGATGAAAAGATCCTTAATTTCCATCTTTTTTGAGTGCCTTTAGATATTCTTTTGCCTTTTTATTGGCATCATTTTTTCTGCTCGAATTTTTCCGTACGGTTTTTAGATATTTTTTGGCGTCTTCATAATTTCCTCTTTTGTCATAGATACGAGCCAGGCCGAGAAGAGAGTGAAGATAATAACCCGATTCCAAGGCTTTAATCTCCTCTGCAAAGGCTATTGTTCTGAGGTAATAATGAATCGCTTTTTCCTGGTCGAGATTGGATTCCCAAATTCGTGCAAGAAAAAAACAGGCATATCTCCCACTTGTAGCCTCGTATCCAACATAGCTGCTATCGATCTTCATTAAAAGATCTTCAGCCAATATTTTTGCTTTAGCCAACCTTCCGGTTTGAAAAAGCAGGCTGGTATAATATCGATGAAAATAGGCATTATTAGGAAAGGTCTTATGGAGATATTCAGATTCATGCAAGGCCCCCTGAGAATCACTCTCTTCGGTAAATAAAATGCGCATTAGCCAATACTGGGCTTCTGTACGGGTATAAAAGGCATTATGAGCCACTTCCCGCAACTGCTCGAGCCCAAGCTCTTTATCTCCTTTATCAAACATGATCAGAAATGGTCGCAATTGAGGGTAGTTCTCCGGAATCCATACCGAAAAATAATTATACAGTCCATCACCAAACAGCAACTCAGGGCTCAGCTCTTTTTTACTTCTGCAATCGTCCAGATAATTGAGCGCTTTATTTGCGTTTCCAGCTGCCTTTAGCCATTTCCTGCGCTCCGAATATAACCTGGCCTTGAATGCATAGGAGGCGGAAAGAAAAAATGCCCCCTCCACTTTCATCTCCTCAATCTCATACAATTTTTTTGCCATCATGATAGAAGTATCCATGTATGCAAAAAAGCGAACATCAAATTTTTCCACATTAAGATTGGGCATGATTTGCCACCACTCGTTCAGTCCCATTAAAAAATAGGGGAGCGGATGATCATCGTAATCTTGCTTTAACCAAAAAAAACGTTTTTTAGCTTCCCTGAAATTAAAATTATACATATGGTTCAAAGCCTCCGTAGTTTCCATCTGAATAATCATGTCAGTGATAAGCAAGGAGTCTTTACCATTGAAGGAATAGGTGCGAATTGTGCTAGTAAATACGAACAATGTGGCGAAAAGGGATATCATACGCCACCTGTTTTTTAAATTCATGCCTATAAATATATGTTAAAAATCATCGATTTAAAATTAATAGAAACATTGCTAATTGCAGATTATTATCTTTCTCCTGTAAATCCGTCTTTATGGCAACGCAGTTATGCCAGCCGACAGGGTTCATTATAATAATCTCAGGCATGTCCTGTTTCAATTAGCAACAAAACCAAAAAAGTCTATTAATTTCGTGGTCGAATGAACAATCACTGATTTGACAGATAATTTCATTCTTTACAACGCATTATATTTTTTAAAATTTGAATTTATAGGAAAATGTTTAAAAAAGAATACCCTTTTGTGAGTATTGTCAAAGATCTGTTGGAAATAAAAAGAATACCGTTTTTTCTGATCCTTTGTTTACTCACTTTTTTGGTTCTATTCATAAAAAAAACGTTTATTGAATATGAAATTACTGCCTTTCAAATATTAGACGAAAGGGGTGAGCTCGGCATGTTTAAGTTAATTTCATCCTTGCAGTACTTCACCATTCCGCTCATTTATCTTATCAAGTTTACCTTTATTGCTTTTTTCCTTTGGGTGGGATGTTTCGGCTTTGGTTACAAGGTCACTTATTCCAATTGCTGGCATATTGTATTGGCCTCGGAAATTGTTTTTATTCTTCCTGAGCTCATAAAAGTGCTATGGTTTATTTTTTTTAATACAGACCCCGATATTGGTGAAGTACGGGCATTTTATCCATTATCGCTCATGAATTTTTTTAATTATGAAACGGTAGTGGGCAAATGGCATTACCCGCTAAAATCCCTTAATCTATTTGAGGTTTTATATTGGTTTTTGATCGTAGCAGGCATTTATATCAAATCGTATAAAAAATACCGTCAATCGGTAATTATAGGAATATTTGGCTACATTTTGCCCTTTATTTTTTGGCTTGGATATTATACGCTTATCTATAAATGATGCATTGGCCAATGTTTTGATTTCACTTTTTTACATCAGATTTATTTATTGCCAAATTCATTTTTCGTTAGCACGTAATTTCCATAATCAAATAGGCCTTATTATATGCTTTCAATTCTAATATATTTACTAATTTTGCGCGTTAAATACAAGAAAAATGCAGAATTATCAGAAGATAAATAATATTTCAGGGGGGGCAATTTTTGTTTTTTCCACAATTGTTTTTTGGCTTACCGTAGAACCTACGGCAAGCTATTGGGATTGCGGTGAATTGATTGCAGTGTCCTATAAACTGGAAGTACCTCATCCTCCGGGTGCCCCCTTATTTTTATTGATAGGCAGAATGTTTTCCTTCCTTGCAATGGGCGATGTAACACAGGTGGCCTATTGGATCAATATAGTAAGCGTATTGGCTAGTGGATTCAGCATTCTATTTTTATTCTGGTCCCTCACACTTTTAGGAAGAAAAATCTTTAACATAGAAAAAGGAAAAGAGACACTTGGTCAGATCATCCTGCTAATGGGAGGCGCGGCAATTGGGGCTCTGGCATACACATTTTCAGATTCTTTTTGGTTCTCGGCAGTCGAGGCTGAAGTATATGCCATGTCGTCTTTCTTTACTGCTTTTGTATTTTGGGCGATTCTGAAATGGGAAGTTATAGAGGATGAAAGCCTGGCGAATAAATGGATTATCCTCATAAGCTATATGATGGGCCTTTCTATTGGCGTTCACCTGCTAAACCTGGTTACCATCCCGGTGCTGGGTCTGATTTATTATTTCAAAAAACATACCGTTTCCAGAAATGGGATTATTGCCACCTTTATGGTCAGCGGATTTTTTGTCATCCTTATCAACAACATCATCATTCCTGGTTTTCCTTCAATGGCAGGGGCTCTCGAAATATTTTTTGTTAATTCTATAGGGTTACCGTTTGGATCAGGAATTATCCTCTTTGGATTATTGCTGATCGGAGCCTTGGTTTATGGAGTTTACTATTCCAATCTAAAAGAAAAAGTACTGCTTAATACCATACTGCTAAGCTTTGCATTTATATTGATTGGATATTCCTCTTATACATCTTTGGTGATCAGGTCTAATTACAACCCTCCTATTGATGAAAATAACCCGGAAAATATCATGTCGTTTGTTTCGTACCTGAAAAGGGAGCAATACGGATCAAGGCCTTTGCTTCACGGTCAATATTTTGATGCACAAATCACAGACCAAAAGCAAGGTGCCCCGGTATACATAAAAGGTGAAAAAGAATATGAAATTTCTGACCGAAAAGTCGAATATACTTATGATCCCAAACGGTCTACGATTCTTCCGAGAGCCTACAGTTCAGACGGCAAACATGTTGCCCTTTACAGGGAGCATATGGGCCTGAAAGATAATGAAGTCCCAAATTTCACGGACAACATGTACTTTATGTTAAAATATCAAATTGGGCATATGTATATGAGATATTTCCTCTGGAACTTCGCTGGAAGGGAAAGTGATATCCAGCACGCAAACTGGCTTGCGCCATGGGAGGATTATATAAAAGATGTGCCTGATGAATTTGCTAACAACAAGGCACGAAACAACTTCTTTATGTTGCCATTGCTTCTGGGCATTGTCGGGATGTTTTTTCATTATAATAAAAAGAAGAATGATTTTTTTGTGCTTGTTTTATTATTTTTCCTTACAGGAATAGCCCTGGTTCTTTACCTGAATTCCCCACCTGTAGAGCCCAGGGAAAGGGATTATATCTATGCCGGGTCATTTTATGTGTTTGCGATGTGGATCGGCATTGGTGCTATGGCTCTTGGAAAAGGGCTCTCTAAAAAATTAGGAAATGACGTTAACGGAGCTGCAATTGCCGCAGCGATCTGCTTGATTGTTCCCGGAATCATGGCCTTTGAAGGTTGGGATGACCATGACAGGTCTGGCAGGTATTTTTCTGTTGATTCAGCACGAAACTTCCTCGCTTCGTGTGAGCCAAATGCGATTCTGTTTACCGGAGGTGATAATGATACATTCCCACTTTGGTACATTCAGGAGGTAGAAGGGTATCGAACAGACGTAAGGGTAATTGTACTCAGTTATTTCAATACGGATTGGTATATCGATCAAATGACAAGGCCTGCATATGAATCGGAATCGCTTCCGTTTTCGCTGACCTCAGAGCAATATCGACAGGGAGGGCCAAATGATTATTTGCCGTATCGAGAAAACCCCACTATCAAAGGTGCCGCGATCAACCTGGACCAGTATTTGAAATTAATACGCGACGAGCATCCAGGATTGCAGCTGCGCACTGAATTCGGAAAATACAATTCTATACCCTCAAAGGCATTATTCTTGAATATCGATAGCGCTGATGTTGTAAATAGAAAAATAGTTCCGGAAGATAAAGTCCAGTACGTGACCAAACAGATGGTTTTCAATTTGAAAAAAGGTGGTTTAGAAAAAAATACGCTAATGATCCTTGACTTAATTGCAAGTAACAATTGGGAAAGGCCCATCTATTTTAACAATACCTCGCTTCAGGGGGTGAGTGTAAGTTTAAATGACTATGTAGTTCAGGAGGGAAATGCATACAGATTGCTTCCGGTAAAAAATCCAAGTCCAAGAAATGAATTTGTAAATACTGAGATCATGTATGAAAATGTGATGAATAAATTCCAATATCGCGGGCTTGATGATCCGAAGGTGTATAATTCGATCGATCACAGAAATTTTGCCCTCAATCATAGGTCTACATTCAACAGCCTGGCGAATGCGCTTATGCGTGAAGGGAAAACAGAAATGGCAAAAGAAGTAATTTTCAAATCCCTTGCTGTGATTCCGGATAATTCAATTCCTTACGATTATACCGCTTCTCAAACTGTTAAACTCCTGTATAGTCTTGGAGAACGGGAAAAGGCGAAAGAGATCGCCACGTTGATAGGCGAAAGGGCCAATGATGCCTTGACGTATTTTTTGGAATATAATATTGCTGCAGGAAATGAAACACAGAAGAATTTGGTGATTCTGAATGATCTTGTCAGCACGATGAAAGATGAAAATGAAAATGAACTGGCGCAGAAATTTGAGGAATATTTCTTTAGCCACTATTCAAGGGTGAATTCTTAAGTTTTAAAAGTATTAGGACTGAAGTCTGAAGACGGAAGAAAAATAGCGTTTTTCAGCGATGGCATAAAAGAGCGGGTTAATCCCGCTTTTTTATTTTTATATCAATTCCATCATCTTATTTCTGTTTTACACGGAAAGTATGTCGCCGTAAAATTCAGGGTTTTTCATTTTGTGTTTTACACTTTTCCTGGCATTACCGGATTTTTTACGCTCTTTTGCGTGATAATCATTTATCGCTCAGTCAGGAATTTAGCTAAGTTTCGCAAAGAAAACACTAAGATCCGCAAAGCGATTACTCGAAAAAATGTTCACTACTTTTTGCCTTCCATGAAAAATGCCGATCTTTTAAGTTGAATCAAATAGTTCCTTTCTGATTATGAGAAAACTCATTTTAATAGTTTGCCTTGTTGTGATCTCCGCAACAATAAAGGCTCAGGACGTCGGCCTGTCTTTTTCTTATTTCATACCCAAAAATGGATATTTCTCCGTTCCGGTCACTCCTTTTTCTATTAGAGGGGTCGGATTTGATCTGGGTAATTATTTTGCCATTGAGTCGGGTTTTTCTTTGTACAGAATTTCAGGTATGGGAGTCAAAGGACTTCCCTACGAATCCACAAAACCACTTGTCGGGCCTTTCTTTTCATTGATGGTTCCACTCGAAGGGGTGATCACATTCCATTTTGATAACCATGCCTTTAAGCTCAAAGGAGGCGGATTTGTATTTTATAATTTCGATACCAAGATCAATGAAGGCAACCTGGATAGGGAACTCAGAGATTATCTGGGTTGGGAAGTATTGAATTCGGATTTCACAGTGACCAACAATATTGGTTACGGATATCATTTTGGAGCAGAATATATCATTTATTTTTCGAAGAAATTTGGCATAAGCCTGGAGGCATATTATTTATCGGGATCATCACCACTCGATATGAAAGGCACATACAAGGGAATACCATATGCTGGTGATATGATTGTGGAAGAAATAGCAGATTATCAAGATGCTCAATTGGATTTTACAGGATATGAGCTTTCCATTGGAATATTGTTTTCTCCCTGAAATATCGCAGTCAGTAAAGTAATAATTGGGAATGGAATTTACCACCAGAGCGCCATTTCCAGGTGTTCAAAAATAAACAGTATTTATATTGATCTGGATGAGGCGATCATTGTTATTCATTTATTTTTTTATCCCATACAGCTTTTGAAGCTTCTTTATCTTTATCTCTTCTACCTCAACGGTCATATAGATGTCTTCAAGTGGCTTGTCCCTGCCAGCTGTTTCCACAGCAGCTATTTTATCTAATACATCCAATCCCTCTACTACACGACCGAAAATCGTATAAGCATCATCCAGATGTGGTGTGCCGCCTATCGTGGTATATAATTCTAAACGGTCAGCAGGAAAGTCTTTATCGAAGGTGGTATTGAATTTTTCTTCTAAAACAGGCTTCATTTCGATCATTTTTTTGCCATAAGCCTCCTGGCCTTGCTCGTAATAAATAGTGGATAATTCTTGCTGCAGTTTAGCATATTCCGGCAATTGCATCAATTGCCTCATGTATCCGCTCAGTTTTTCCATATCGGTAGTCAGGTCATCTTCAGAATAAACTACACCCTGAACAATATACCATTGGGATCCACTGCTGGCTTTTTCAGGGTTCATTTTATCTCCCTGGCGGGCAGCAGCAAGCGCACCTTTATGGTGTATAAGGGTGTCGACAAATTCAGCAGGCACGGTATAATCTATTTTATTTTCATTTCCCGGCTTGGCATTTACATCTCCACCCTGAATCATAAAATCCTTAATCACCCTATGGAAAATAGTGCTGTCGTAATCACCGTTTTGAGCGAGTTTCAAGAAATTCTCCTTGTGTTGCGGCGTCTGATCATACAAAATAATCTTGATGTCCCCATAGCTGGTTTTTACAGTAATCAGGTAATCCTTTTTTGCGCATGCTGAAATAGCAAACACCAGGCTTAAGATTATAAATAATATATTTTTCATGTTCCTATCGATTCAGTTCCTTATTAATTTGATGTAAAATCTCCGCTCCGCCTTCATTCAGAATGTCTTCACCTAATGTATTTCCCAATGATTCCGGTTCATCCAAACTTCCTTTTGCTGTTTTTTTTATAAATTCTTTCCCGTTAAGGCTAAAAATTCCTGCCTGCAACACTATGTTATTATCTTCCATTTGAGCATTTGCAAAAGCAGGGATGCTACAGCCGCCTTTCAATTTCTTCAGGTAAGCCCGTTCTGCCTTCAGCTTTTTTTCAGCTATTGGATCATTAATGATTTCCCGAACTTTGACTTTTTTGTCTTCCGAAAGCGATGTGGTAATTTCCACCGCCAAACTTCCTTGTCCCACTGCCGGAGTAAAAATATCTAATGACAATTCCTGATTGATCAGGTCATTATATTCCATTCTTGCCACACCGGCATAGGCCAATAAAAGGGCATCACAGACCCCGGATTCCATCTTTTTTATTCTTGTTTGCAGATTGCCCCTCATATCCACGGTGGTGATCTTGGGGTAGTAATGTGCCAGGGTGGCAATTCGCCTGGTCGAGGATGTCCCGATTATAAATGATGAATTGGCATCCTTTAATTTCAGCGATTTATCGTGACTGATCAACACATCATTTTCCATTTCCCGTGAAGAAAAAGCTAATATTTCAAATTGTGACGGGAGCTCACTTGGCAAATCCTTGGCACTATGAATGGCAATATCAACCTCACCATTTTCCAACATCAATTCCAGTTCTTCCGTAAAAACGCCTTTGCTTCCAATTTTTGAGATTGAAACATCCAGCACCTTATCGCCTTTTGTTTCAATTGGCATCAATTCTACTTCTATCCCATGCTTTTCCAATTCATCTTTTACATGGTTAGCCTGCCACATGGCGAGCATACTTTTTCGTGTACCAATCTTTATGATCATGTATTCTAATATTTGAGATGCCAAAAATAATAAATCTAACTTCTAAATGTAGAAGTAATTTGAAGAGAAGTATCTAAAAAAATTATTTTGGTATTTCCATTGCGCTCTAAATGATAATATGCCGTATTCAAATCCTGATAAATTTTTTCCAGTTTTGACAAATCTAGTGCTTTTGAAAAATTTGTCACAAAGGCATTTTCTGAATCAGTGAGGTTAGCGGAATCCACACTATTTTGCATGAGCAGTGATTCCCTCAAGATTGACATGCCATACTGAAAAAGTCCTTTTTGATTGATCTTGGTAGACTTGCTAAAATTCTCTGCCCATTCAACCATCTTTGGGTGATTGCTTGAAAAACAAATTCTCATCCATTCCTGGAATAACTTAGGAGTGTCATCCTCAACTTCATGGATCATATTGATTGCCTGAGTCAAATCACCGGATACCATATTTGCGATCTGGATGGCTCTTTCTGCGTTAAGTTCATGCTTTTTAACCAGATAATCAGAAATTTCTTTTTTGTTAAAAGGCCTGATTTTCAACAATTGCACCCTGGATAATATGGTGCCTATGATCTGTTCATGATCGTTTGTCACGAGAAGAAACACCGTTTTTTCTGGCGGTTCTTCCAATATTTTCAGCATGGCATTGGCAGCGCTTGGGTGCATATATTCAGCCAACCAGATGATCATTACTTTATATTCTCCTTCAAAAGATTTTAGCGCAAGCTTTTTAATGATATTCCGGCTTTCTTCCTTCGAAATATTGAGTTGTTTGTTTTCTCCGCCAAATTCCAGAGCCCATTCTGTAGGCCCCCCATAGGGTTTTTGATGTATAAATTCCCTCCATTCAGCGATGAAACTATCACTGACCACATCTTTTCCTGTTTTATTTTTTGCAGCACAAACCGGAAATATAAAATGCAAATCAGGATGAATCAATTTATTGATTTTCTGACATGATGGACATTCCCCGCACGCCTCACCATCTCTTCTGTTGGTGCAATTGGGCAATGCCGCATAGGCAATGGCCATAGACAAATTAGCGCTGCCCCGGGAGCCGGCAAATAATTGCGCATGCGCAATTTTTCCCCTCTCAACAGATCTGCTGAGCTTTTGTTTGACGCTTTCAAGTCCGGGTATATCAGAAAATATCATTTATGCGAGGCTAATTCGGCCTGTATTTTTTTGTTTTTTCAAAGATATGAACTAGAATATCGACATCCTCCTTCATCAGGTTTTTTTTCCTTCGTGCAAATACTTTTGGAATTACTTCCAGTGCCTTTTTGAAATTATACGTACTAAATCCCTGGGCGCCACCATAGGAAAAGGAAGGGATAAAGGCACGTGGATAACCACTTCCAAAAATGTTGGAGCTTACACCGACCACCGTACCTGTATTGAACATGGTATTGATGCCGCAATTGGAATGATCCCCCATGATCAACCCACAAAATTGCCTGCCGGTTTGCACAAATCTTTCTTCCTCATAATTCCAAATGCGTATATTTTCATAGCTATTTTTCAAGTTGGAAGCATTGGTATCTGCACCTAAATTGCACCATTCGCCAAGAACAGAATTGCCTAAAAATCCTTCGTGCGCTTTGTTGCTGTTTCCAAAAATAACGGAGTTGCTGATCTCACCGCCAACTTTGCTGTAAGGCCCCACAGTAATATCTCCCCTTAATCGAGCCCCGAGATTGAGCACTGTGCCTTCTCCGATTGATACGGCCCCCTTAATGATTGACCCATCGCCAATTTCTGCATTGGCTCCGATATAGATGGGTCCGTTTTCCGCATTTAATATGGCAGATTTAATGCGTACATTTTCTTCAATAAAAATATCCTGAGCATTATAAACCGCAGTATGTGGGTCTTCGATGGAATGGCTTTTTCTCCCTGCGGTCAGCAGATTAAAATCACTTCTAATGGCCGCGCCATTGTGAATAAAGATATCATATACATGTTGAAGGGAAATGATGTCACCAGAAAAATATATCCTATCCGTGTTGCTAAAAAGGTTTTCCGTATTCAAATCATCAATACCATCAAGGTAACCATAAAATGCAATTGGCAGATTATCCTTGAGCAGGATCTGGTCTTTTTTTAAGGCTTTGATGGCATCAACCAATGCCGGGTTTGGGAGTACACTGCCATTCAGGTACAAATTATTTGGTGTGTTATGAACAGGATATTTTTTTGAAAGATAGCTTTCCGTTAAATAGGAATAATCGGCCCTAAGCCACTTATGCCATTTTTCTTTTATGGTGATAATACCTATTCGAATATCTGAAACAGGACGGGTATACGTAAATGGGAGCAGGTTTGTTTTTGTGCTTGGCTCATCAAACAGAATAATATTCATTGCATAAAAATAAAAAAGTCTCCATTACTTTTGAAAATAATGGAGACCTCTTTTCTTATGAAATGATATTTATTTCTTTTTGTACCTTCTGTTGAATTTCTCAACCCTACCGGCAGTATCCAGGAAGATTTTCTTGCCAGTGTAAAAAGGGTGGGATGCAGAGCTCACCTCTATTTTAACTACTGGGTACTCGTTCCCGTCTTCCCACTTGATCTTTTCTTTAGAAGTCATGGTTGACTTTGTCAAGAATTTTGCACCACTCTGTGTATCGTGAAATACTACGTCTGAATATTTTGGATGAATTCCCTTTCTCATTTTTCTATTTTTTCACTTTTTATAAAAGGACTGCAAATGTATGCAAATACTATTCGATTTGCAATTGTCTGTGCAAAAGATTTTAAACAAATGCGTCAGATTAAACAAATGGAAGCCAAATGTAGGGATTTTGAGTCAGAAGCCATTAAAAAAGCCAATTCATTGGGATTTGAAACCTCTGCATATGGTCATTTTTAGAAGCATTAAAATGAATATTGAACATGCTAAGGAATAAATAACCTATGTTTTTCATCAAATAATGATTGGTTTTTTTGTCCGTATATAAGTTTTTAATTCGTATTCATCACAAATACTTCCTTAATACACTTTCCACTCCATTCAAATAAGATCGGCCAAAAAGGTTAACGTGGACCATGTGGGGATAGATGTTGTAGATGTCAACGCGTTGTGTAAAACCGGGTTCCAGTGGATACGTGGATTGGTATGCATCGTAAAAACTGTGCTCAAAGCCGCCAAACATTTGGGTAAAAGCCAATTCAATTTCACGATGTCCGTAATACACTGCCGGATCAACCAGGCAAACTAAGCCATCACTTCCCACCATTACATTACCACTCCACATATCTCCATGCAATAATGCGGGCTGATCGACAGGCAATAAATCTGGTATTAATGCATAAAATCTTCGGTATCGATCAATGAAACTATTGTCTACCAAATGGTTACTGATAGCCAGTTTCAATTGAGATTCAAGACGATTATGAATGAAAAAATCTATCCAATCTCTGTTCAAGTCATTGGGCTGTGGCGATTTGCCAATATAATTATCATGGTCTAGTCCATATTTTTTGGCTGTATTATTATGGTGGAAAGTTGCCAGGGCAATGCCAAAGTGCTTCCAGTAATCAGTTTTTGGCATGGTACTTTTAATATCCTCCATCAGCAAATAATGTTTGCCTTCAATTTTGCCGTACCCAATTACTTCAGGAATTTTTATAGCTCCGTTCTGCGATAAAAGCTTCAGGCCTTCAGCCTCTTTTTGAAACATATCTTCAGGAATGCCGGTTTGCCATTTCATGAAATAATCTCCTTCGCTTGTAATAAGTTTAAGCGCATTATTGATGCACCCACCGGATATGACAACAGTACTTTTTAAGGATATGGACGTTCCAAATGCCTCTCCTAATACCCCTTCAGCGAATGACATAGTTTTTATTTTTATCCATTTTAATTCACCAATGGGGCAGTCTGCTCATCGCTTATGATCCCTGAAGGAAGCTCGAGAATTCTGATGTTGCGAAAATGTATTTCAGCACCTTCGGCTTCCAGACAGATGTATCCTTTTTTCCTTCCTGAGTCGCGCAACCCATTTACAAATTTGCCATTAACAGAAAGCTTTACCGTGCCATCTACTGCGACGACCACATACTTATTCCATTCGCCTTTTCCCTTGCATCTTTTTTCGATCGACTTACTTCTGGGTCCTCTTGGATTGTCCGGTATAGCTGTTAAATCCATGGTAGGAAATAATTCCCCATGCACATAATCATCCGTCCGCTTGTTCTGAATAGCCCATTCAAGCTCAAGCATTTGTACTTCAATGGCTTTGGTAAGTCTTTTGCCTTTAAAGGGAGTTCCTTCACTCCAAATAAAAACCCCAGAATTGCCCCCTGCTTCCATATGTCGCCACTCGATTTCCATGATAAAATTTTCGTATTGCCGATCAGACCGCATCACACCGATAGGATTACCTGTGCAAATGATCATTTCATCTTCTACCCTCCAGGTTTCATCAGAGGTATTTACGTCCTCCCAGCCGGAAAGATCTTTACCATTAAATAAAGGTCGAAATTTCAGAAACTCGTTTTCCTGGGCCAACAAATTTATGGCGGATCCTATAAGAAAGATAAAAACCAACAGATATTTTAGGATTAACAGACGGGTAATGTTCATGAGTGTGTTTGTTTTAATGGAACATATTCTGGTGAAATTGTAAATGTATATCAGATGGAATATAACTTCTATTAATCACGAACATTTCTTATCAATGGATCAGCAGGAAATTGCATTACATTGACTTTGCGATCAACCAACACATGAACGGGGCCTTAAATTTCTTAAAATGTATTCTATAAATATACTTCAGTACTGCCTTTAATACTTCATTAGAGGCTCAATAAATATGTTTTAGAATCGACAGATAAAGCTTAATTATAAAACTTATCTCAATTTTAATTTTTATACTAATTTGATTAAATTTGCACAAGCAGTCATAATAATTATTGATTTTATTGCATATTTCGAAACAATTATTAATCTTTTTTATTGTTGTATTAAAATGGAAATGCAGAATAATTTGGAAATTAATACATTGAATTGGAGTCCGGCAAGAGATTATTTGACGGTATAAGAATCTGTTTCCATGAATTCAAAACACGAACTTAAAGAGCTTACTTTACTTTTTGACATCAGCATTTCTTTGAATAAGAGTAAGAACATTAAGGACGTGCTACATCAAATCCTCGAAATGATGGCCAAGTACATCGGCATGGAAAGGGGAACCATCACCCTGCTGAATAAGGGATCTTCGGAAATCAACATTGAGGAAGCCTATGGGATGTCAAAAGAAGAAAAGGCCAGAGGGAAATACAAAGTTGGTGAAGGAATTATTGGCAAAGTAGTAAAGTCGGGCATGTCGGTATACATTCCCAGGATATCTGATGAGCCACAATTTTTGGATAAAACAAAATCAAGAAATAGGATCGATAAGGAAGATGTTTCTTTTTTATGCATCCCTATAAAGCACGAACAGGAAGTCATTGGCACCTTGAGTGTCGACCGCGTATTCAATAATAATTTATCCTTTGAGGAGGATATTCGTCTGATTTCGATTATTGGCAGCATGATTGCCCAGGCCCTCAAGGCTAGACAGGAAGAGCTTGAGGAGGTAGAAAGATTGCTGGAAGATAACAAACGCCTTCAAACAGAGCTTCAGATGAAGTTAAATCCTGCAAATATGATCGGGAACGGACAAGCCATGCGGGTGGTATATAATATGATCTCAAAAGTTGCCCCCACTACTGCCAATGTATTGGTTACCGGTGAGAGTGGCGTGGGAAAGGAGCTGGTAGCAAAATCTATTCATTTCAATAGTCAAAGAGCTAGTAAAAAACTGGACGAAATGAACTGTTCCGAACTTTCTGAGGCCATCATAGAAATTGAGTTATTTGGCCAGGTCGTAAAAGACGGTGATGGAAACAAGAAAATAACTAAAGGTATTTTTGAGCGCGCACATGAAGGCAGTGTGTATCTTACTGATCTTGCCGAGGTTTCCCTCAATTTGCAGGGTAAATTGTTACAATTGATCCAGGACAAAATAATAGAGCGGGTTGGCAGCAAAGAAAAAATTGAGGTTGATATACGCCTGATTACGGCTACCAATAAAAATATTGAAAGGTTGCTGGAAGAAGGGAAGATCCT
>JAUUZS010000162.1 GCA_030589835.1 Cyclobacteriaceae bacterium | reverse complement strand
TGCTGTAGCAGGGGGAATTACCTCCTTCATGGAAATGCCGAATACCGTACCGAATACCATTACTCAACCCCTACTCGCCGAAAAATATGAACTAGGAAGATCAAAGTCATTGGCCAATTATTCCTTTTATATGGGTGCGTCCAACGACAATCTGGAGGAGGTGTTAAAAACAAATCAAAGGGAGGTTTGTGGGGTTAAGGTTTTCATGGGTTCGTCAACGGGTAATATGTTGGTGGATAATTCCAGGACACTGGAAAATATTTTTTCTAAAGTAGATATGCTCATCGCCACCCATTGTGAAGATGAAGCTACGATTCGCAAAAACACAGAAATATTTAAGCAAAAATATGGCGAAGATGTGCCATTTATTATGCACCCCGATATCCGTAGCCGTGAGGCGTGTTATCTTTCTTCATCCCTGGCTGTTGATTTGGCGAAAAAATTTGAAACCAAATTGCACATCCTGCATATATCCACGGCCGATGAGCTAGCCTTATTTGATCATGAACTGCCATTGAAAGATAAACGTATTACAGCAGAGGCTTGCATTCATCATCTTTGGTTTGATAAAGATGATTATGCAGATAAGGGGTCATTGATTAAATGGAATCCAGCTGTAAAAACAAAAAATGACAAAGAGGCATTATTAAAAGGGGTGTTGCAAAATAAAATTGATGTGCTGGCTACAGATCATGCACCGCATACCTTAGAGGAAAAACAAAATACCTATTTTAAGGCACCTTCAGGCGGGCCGCTCGTTCAACATTGTTTAGTGGCGGCCATGGAGTTAAGCAAATCAGGAAAATTGCCTGTTGAAAAACTTGTGGAAAAGATGTGCCACAATCCGGCTATATTATTCCAGGTGGAATCCCGTGGATTTATTCGCGAAGGGTATTTTGCTGATTTAGCCATCATTGATCCTAATTCCTCCTGGACTGTTGATAAGTCTAACATATTATATAAATGTGGCTGGTCGCCCTTTGAGGGGCAGGAATTCACATCAAAAGTTACCCACACCATTGTGTCGGGTCATCTCGCATATGAGCACGGTAAGTTTGACGAAAGCAAAAAGGGGCAAAGGCTCCTTTTTAGCAGATAGGAATAGAATAAAATCATAAAAATAATTTGTTAATTAACCTGTGCTCAATACATTTGCACTCCAATTTACACGGTGGTTGTAGTTCAGTTGGTTAGAACGCCTGATTGTGGTTCAGGAGGTCGCCGGTTCAAATCCGGTCTTCCACCCTTGGAAAAATTAAAGCTGCTTGATTTTAGGCAGCTTTTGTTTTTCTCATTGCCCAATCTTATCAGGATCGGGCATTGATTTTTTTATGATTACTTTCCACATCACTTTTCTTTGTAATATTTTTATTAAACAGAATTTTAGAAAAGAAAACCGCATCTTAAGTCTATATTTTTATTTCATATTCCTGAGTAAAGCGCTTCAATTTAGCGCTGACACAAAAGGCAATGACGTATTTCAAGTAATATTTATTTCAGTTATTCACTTTATTGGCTTTTGAAGGAATCGAATATTAAATAATTGTTAAATGTTTGAATTGCGATATTTGAAAATATTGTAATTAATGCGTCTTATGGTAAAAATTTTTAAACAATAATGCGTCATGCACACGTTAATTTAAAAAATGGTAACTTATTAACTATAAAAAGCATGGCGTAATAATATTTCTTGATTTTATTGCAACCTATTCATAAAAATTAACGTATCTTTGCAATGAGGATTAGATAATAATAAGAAACAATAAAGAGATTTTAGTTTCGTTATTGTTTTTGGAATCTGAGCTGAATGAAGATAATAGTTCGTTCAGCAATTTAAAAAAGAAATTGTCTTAGTAGTTTTTTCATAATTTTGGGTGTTTAGGTTGAATAAAGGCGAGCTGCCAAGCTCGCCTTTGTTTTTTTTACATAATGAAGAAAAACCCAGTTTTTATAGCCTCATCGGCGATAATTTTTCTGATCGTATTGCACCAAAAAAATCTAATATAAAAATCTTCGAAATAAGAATTGCAACTGAAATTATTGATTTAATCGTCAATACCCTGTTTTAGGCTCCTCAAAAAGTATCGCTAATAAATTTGTGGATTTTATGGATTAAAAACTGAAATCTTCATCTAAAATAATTGATTCTTAAATTGTTGTTTTTATTGCCCTATTCGGTTAGATTTACCGACCTTCTCAAATGAGATAAAAAATTTTTATAAAATATTTATTTTACCCAAAATACTGATAATTATGAAGGCATATGATGAGAAACATATTAAGAATGTTGTATTAATTGGAGGGGCGAAAAGCGGCAAGACCACACTTGCCGAGACAATGCTTTTTGAAGCTGGAATTTTAAAGAGACGAGGAACTGTTGAGGATAAGAATACAGTATCTGATTATCATGAAATTGAGCACGATAGAGAGAATTCCGTTTATGCGACCTCGCTTCACACCGAATGGCGTGGTTATAAAATAAATTTAATTGATACTCCAGGATTGGATGATTTTATGGGAGAAATTGTTTCTTCTATGAAGGTTGCCGATACGTGTGTAATGGTGATTAATGCACAGCATGGGGTTGAGGTAAGTACCGAATTGATATGGAATTATGCTGATCAGTTTAGAAAACCAGTCATTTTAGCAGTGAACCAGGTTGATCACCAAAAATCTAACTTTGAAATAGCTGTTGATTCCATCAAAAGAAGTTTCGGAGCCCCAGCCATACTGATGCAGTATCCTGTCAATCAAGGCGAGCAATTTGATAGCATCATTGATTTGCTGAAAATGACGATGTACAAATTTTCTAAAGATGGTGGTAAACCGGAAAAACTGCCAATTCCTGCTGAAGAGCAAGACAAGGCAAATGAATTGCATAATGAATTGGTAGAAAAAGCGGCAGAAAATGATGAGGAGCTCATGGAACTTTATTTCGAGAAAGGAAGCCTCGATGAAGATGAAATGAGAAAAGGATTGAAGATCGGGATGATGAAGCATGAAGTATTTCCGATATTCTGTTTGTCGGCAAAGAATAATATGGGTAGCGGCAGAATGATGGGATTTATTGATAATGTTGCCCCTGCAGCAATGGAAATGAATCCTGAAATCACTACTGAAGGAGAAGAAATAGCCTGTGACCCTTCCCAGCCAACATCCATTTTTGTATTCAAATCTATTATTGAGCCTTTCCTGGGAAAAGTCAGTTATTTCAAAGTTACCTCTGGCATATTAAAAGTTGGTGATGATCTCGTAAATAATTCAACTGATTCCTCTGAGCGATTCAATCAGTTGTTTATCATGGATGGGAAAAATAAAAATAATGTTGATCAGTTGGTTGCAGGAGATATTGGGGCTACTGTAAAACTTAAAAATACACATACAAATCAGACCCTTCATGAAAAAGGGGTAAGCTTTTCTATTAAACCAATGGAGTTTCCTGCTCCCAGAATTACCTCTGCGATAAATGCTAAAGATAAAAATGATGAGGAAAAATTAGCCGAGATTTTGAGGGAAATTCACCAGGAAGACCCAACAACGATATATGAGTATTCCAGTGAGTTAAAACAATTGCTATTGCATGGCCAGGGAGAGCTGCATTTTGCTGTAACGGAATGGAAATTGGCTAAATTAAATAATATAGAAATTGAGTATGAAAAGCCAAAAATTGCCTATCGCGAGACGATCCAAAAACCTGCGGAGGCGGATTATCGCCACAAAAAGCAATCTGGAGGTGCCGGACAATTTGGTGAAGTATATTTAAAAATAGAACCCTATTATGAAGGGATGCCAGAGCCTACCGAATTTAATGTCAGAGGGAAAGAAGAGATTTCTTTGGAATGGGGCGGCAAGCTCATTTTCTATAATTGCATTGTTGGAGGTGTGATCGATGCGAGATACATACCATCTATTATGAAAGGTATAATGGAAAAAATGGAAGTGGGGCCAATTACAGGTTCCTATGTTAGGGATATTCGTGTAATGGTATATGATGGCAAAATGCATGCCGTAGATTCAAATGATATATCCTTCAAAATTGCAGGGACTATGGCCTTTAAAGCGGCTTTTATTAAGGCTGACCCAAAAATTCTTGAACCTATAAACGATCTTGAAGTAATGGTGCCTGACGATTTGATGGGTGATGTGATGACAGACCTTCAATCAAGAAGAGCGATCATACAAGGAATGGACAGCAAAGGAATTTATAAAGTGATAAAAGCAAAGACTCCATTGGCTGAAATGTATAAATATACCACAACACTCAGATCTATTACACAGGGTAGAGCAAGCTTTTCCACCAAATTCGCAGAATATTCACCAGTTCCAATGGATATCCAGCAGAAGTTGATGAAAGAAATGCAGGAAAAGGAAGAGGAATAAATAATTAGAAATAATAATTGTTTAAAACCCATCAGTATTTTACCTCTGATGGGTTTTTTGGTTTTTAAACAAAATGGTGAAGACATATAATTTACATTTGTCAAAAATAAAATGTTTATGAAATCTTATATAGTATATCTGCGAGCGTCGTTCATTTTTGCAATTATCTTAATTGTATCTATCCAAGTTTCTGCTCAAAATAAAGTTGTGCGAGATGTATCGTCTTTTGATCAGGTAAAAATCTCCGATGACCTAAAAGTTATTTTTAAGAAATCTGACATAGAAAAAGTAAGAATATCGGCAAACGGAATAGGATATGACAAGGTCGTTACAGAGTCCTCGGGAAGGGAACTGAAGATCCGGGTAAAGAACGGGATGTTTAAGGATTCAGATGTAAATATTGTTATTGAGTATGTGAATCTCAGATCTGTTATAGCTACCGATAAGGCAGATGTAAGATTTCAGGAAGTGCTTACCGGCGATGAATTAAATTTGAAGGCGAACAACAATGCGGTGATTATTGTAGAAGTTGAGGCCAATGCGGTAAAAGCATCCCTTTCTAATGGGGGAAGGATTGAAATAAACGGAAAGGCAAAACTCCAGGAAGTCGATGCAAGTTTGGGATCAAAATATAATGCCTTTGAATTTGAAACAGAAAACGGATATATAAAAGCCAATACAAATTCGAATGTAGTGGTTTGGGTGACAAACAAACTTGAAGCTTCATCCGGCTCCAAATCGGTATTGAAATATAAAGGCAAGCCTGAAAACGTAAATTCCAGCACCAATTTGGGAGGCACGATAAGCGGAGGCCTTTAATAAAAGTCAATAAAATTCAAAACAGCAATAATGTGCCTCTATTGCTGTTTTGCTCTTCGTGTTGGATGCGAATTTATAATCAACGGGTCTTTTGATCGGCCCTTATCTTATTACCCTTTTAGCATCCAACTTAGATTGTCCCCATCTTTATATTCTTGTGGTGATTTGCCATGAGCAAATACTTTGCACGGTCCTCTTCCAACAAAGAATAATTGATCTCCTTCCTGTCTCAATAAAGAACCTTCTGGAATGCCAATCACAACTGTATGTTTATTGATGGCAATAAATTCCTGAATACGCATCGCTCTACTTTCTCCGCCGTGGTTGGGAATGGTGGCTTCTGTATAGTGCGGATTGATTTGAAAGGGCACCAAATTAAGGCCATTAAATGAAGACGGTTCCACTATAGGCATGTCATTGGTCGTTTTTATGGTCGGACTTGTGATATTTGATCCTGCACTCCAACCTATGAATGGCATACCATTTTCTACAGCATTCCTTATAGGATCTATTAATTTCTTCTTTTGCAACAGGCTTGCTAACTGAAAAGTGTTTCCACCTCCAATGGCGATAGCATCAAAATCATTAAAAATGGTATCATTGATGTCAAGTTGATGTATGCTATCGACCTGGTAGCCAAATGCCTTCATCTGACCAGACACGGAGGCAAAATAATTGTCATAGGTGATGGTCACTCCGGCATATGGAACAAACAGTATCTTTTTGACAGAGTCACCTAAAAAATCTTTGATGTGTACTTTGGGCCAGCCTAAATACGGTTCACCTGCCATGGTGGAATTGCTGAGTAATAAGAGTCTTTTATTCATGCGTAAATATATTATGAAAACTTCGCCATTTGCAAAGTATAATTTTGTATTTGAGTGCCTCACTGTTAGCAGAAAGGGCTCAATAATTATCCCAGGCATCGCCTGTTATTCGCCATAAAGGGTTAAAACCAGTTTTCTGTGTCCTCCGTTGTTTCTGTGTTCGCATAGATAAATGCCTTGCCAGATTCCTGCATTGATGGCACCATTGCTTATTGGTATGCTTACAGAATTGCCAAGCAATGATGATTTGATATGAGCCGGCATATCATCATCCCCTTCGTAATCATGTTTGTAATAGGGCATGTTTTCCGGAACCATCTTGTTGAAATGACTCTCAAAATCAGTTCGTACTGTTGGGTCGGCATTTTCGTTTAGGGTGAGACTGGCCGAGGTATGCTTGATAAAAACATGCAGCAGGCCTACTTTCATATCATTTATTTCAGGGAGTTTATTTTCTATTTCATGAGTGATTAAGTGAAATCCCCTTCGGTAAGGGGCTAAGGTTATTTCTTTTTGAATCATTTTCATATTCAGTACTATTCTATTCGCTCGTATGCACCTAAATCCGGAAGTCCATTGCGCTGATTTCCATCCAAATCTAACTCAATTCCAATAATTGCGCCCTTGTCTTTGGCGGGAGAAATGGTATCTAATCTAAAATTATACCCTACAGGATTTATAAATTTTGGGTCTTCATTCAGTATGTTTCCCAGGGTATCCAATTCTAAAATAGTTGTTTTTAATATATTATTGTTAATAGATAAGGAATAATTCGCGCCTCCATCGAGGCTAAACAATAACTCATCCTCCAGATTTCCTACGATTATGGAATTTTGAATTTCTAAGTTAATGTCTTCTACAATCGTAGATTCGTCAGACAAAACAATATTATCTGAGACAAAAAATAAAGGAGTTTGCCTGATAACATGCTGCCCGTAATTGGCAAATGTACAATGTCTGTAAGCATAATTTCCACCACCAATATTCCCACAATTCAGTTCAAAGCAATTATTGATAAGCACATTTTCGGCGTAAAGGTCTGAAGTGAATGATAGAATGCCGGAAGAACTCATGGTTTCGATAATGGTATTTTTTAATACCACTTCAGGTATGGTGTCTTTGTCCGGGGAACCCAGATAAATTCCGATTGTGGCATTCCTGATTATTGAATAATTGAATTGATTTCCGTAGGTGCCCGGCAAAAAAACAAATCCTTTCCACTGCCCTGGGCGGTCATAATTTGTTTCTAAGCGGTCATTTCTGAAAATGATGCGCTCATCAGCTGTCCCTTCAGCAATCAGCTGTCCTTTCACCAAAATGGCGGCAATTTTTGACGCATATATCCTGGCGCCTTTTTCAATCTTCAGCTGGCAGAGTGTGTCGACAAGAATCGTGTCGTAAATCACATAGGGTCTGTCATTGGTCCAGATTGAATTGCACTCGATTATTTCATATCCCAAATAATGTGCATCCTGTCCCCATGCTACTAATTTCACCTGTTGGGTAATGCCGTTTGTTTCAAAAAGAATGGAATCGTTTACTAAGAATGGTGAATTTTTATCCTGGGGATCTATAAAGACTTCCACCAAAATCAGGATGGAATCCTTACCCAAAATGAGCAATTCTTCTGATTGGTTCGGCTCGGTGCCGTTTACCAATATTTTGTATTGAGATGAATTTCCTCCACCAAGTTTAATGCTGCTTATTTTTAAGGCTTTTTGGCTGGGGTTAAAAATTTTTAGTCTTTTTGTGGTACTTCCCGCCCCGGAAAACACGGTATCGAAAAGGATGGTATCAGACGAAAAACCAAGTCCGTTGGTGAAATCAAAATCAATGATTTCCTCTTCTGGTTGGCAATTGAAGAATGATAGTCCTACAATACATAGAATGAAATACGATCCAGGGTTAAAAAATATTTTTTTTAAAATCATCAACCCGACTGGCCTGCTTTAAGTTTATCGGCATTTTCTGCAATCCGAAGCCGTTCAATAAATTCCATGACATTACCATCCATTACCTGGGGCAAATTATGTTGCGAATAGGCTATGCGATGATCTGTTACTCTACCTTGAGGGTAATTATAGGTTCGTATTTTGTCAGACCGGTCACCACTTCCTATCATTGATTTTCGCTCTGCTCCAATTTCATCCTGTTGTTTTTGGAGTTCAATTGCATAAATCCTGGATTTAAGCTCTTTTAGTGCTTTATCGTAATTCTTCAGCTTTGATTTCTGATCCTGGCATTGCACTACAATTCCGGAAGGCATATGTGTTAAACGAATAGCGGAGTAGGTGGTATTTACTGATTGACCCCCTGGACCGGAAGAGCAGAATTCGTCACGGCGTACGTCATTCAAATCAATATCAACCTCCACATCATCAATTTCCGGAAGCACCGCCACACTCGATGCCGAAGTATGTACCCTGCCTTGTGTT